>DAOLKH010000022.1:0-10698 GCA_035331685.1 Pseudomonadales bacterium | reverse complement strand
GGCGGACGTGGAGAAGCTGATCGGTGTGCTGCATCGCCTGGTCGATGCCGGCAATACGGTGCTGGTCATCGAGCACAACCTCGACCTGCTGGCCGAAGCAGACTGGGTGATCGATCTGGGTCCGGAAGGTGGCGGCGGGGGCGGGCGGATCGTCGCGACGGGCACGCCGGAGCGTGTATCGCGCAGCGGACGCTCCCACACGGGACGTGCGCTGGCTCCGTTCCTTGCCGAGCGTGGCAACCTCGCCCGACCGCGACAGGGGGCAAAATGAGCGACGCAACGGAGCTGCGCGACGTGTGGGAACGCACCCTGCGTGCGCAGCTCGAGCCGCTGCTGCGTTCCGTGCTGGCCGGGGACGACGCACCGCCGGCCCTGCGTTTCAAGACTGAAGGCTGTGCCGAAACCGGGCTTGCGCTCGGGCTGCTCGACGCGTCCGAACTCGCGTCATTGCTCGACGCGATCTACCTGAAAATGGGCGGTGCGACGATCCTGGAACGCTACGGGCATGCGGCAGAGGAGTGCATCGACAGCACACGCGGGCGGGTCAGCCTGCCGTTTGCGATGAGGCGCGCTCCGGTGTGCCCGAGTGGCAGCCAGGCGCGCTGACGCGGTTGCCTTCGAGCAGCGCTGCCAACGCGAGCCGGTCGCGAGCGCGCAAGCTGCCTGCATGGCGTGTCGTGGCATATGCGCTGCAGGGGCTGTGACAAAACGCCGGATGCGTGCGACCCGAGCTAGAACTCCGCTTCCGGGCGCCCGCTGGAGCGCAGCGCCGCACGGATGGAAGCCGCTTCGCGCGCCAGCACTTCAGACTCCGCCATCCGTGTCTTCAGGAACGACATATCGCCCATGTCATCAGCCGGCAGCACGTGCAGATGCGTGTGCGGGACCTCGAACCCCGCGATCATCAGCGCGACGCGGGCCGATCGATACGTGGCCTTCAGGGCGTGGGCAATGTGGCGTGACACGCACATCAGATGGGTGGCCAGCGGCTCGGGCAGATCGTCCCACTGATCGATCTCGGCACGCGGCACGACGAGCAGGTGGCCGGCGCGGATCGGCTGGATCGTCATGAACGCGACGGCGTGTTCGTCCTTCCACACGAAGTGACCCGGCAGTTCGCCGGCGATGATGCGCGAGAAAATGCTGGGCATGAAATGCTCCATCCGGTGGGTTCGGGGCCGATTATCGGTGATAGCCGCATTCCCCTCAAACGCCGCAGCGCTACAATCCGCGGCTGTTGCCACCATCGGAGCCAACAGTTTGAGCGGTTTTTACGAGGCTCTGCTCGCACGGTTCATCGAGCTGATCGATGAGGAAGAGGATTTCATCGCCAACTGCGCAAACCTCAGCGCGTTGCTGATGGCGGAAATGGAACAACTCAACTGGGCAGGGTTCTTCTTTGCCCGCGACGGGGAACTGGTACTGGGCCCGTTTCAGGGGATGCCCGTCCGCACGCGCATTGCATGGGGCGATGGCGTGTGCGGCACCGCAGCGAATCTGGGCGAGTGCATCATCGTCGCCGATGTGCAGGAGTTTCCCGGCTATGTGGCACGCGATGCGGCGTCGCGTTCCGAAATGGTGCTGCCGCTGCTGTGGCAGGACGAGGTGCTCGGCGTGCTGGGCATCGACAGTCCCGCATACGACCGCTTTTCCGCACCGGACCGCGACGGTTTGCAGCCGTTGATCGATGCGTTGCTCGGCAGATCGGATCTGTGGAGCATGTTTGGCACCGTCGAAGCGTAGCTTCGGGTTTCCGTCACTCGCAGGCGGGGCGTTTCAACCGGCAAGGCCGCAGGCGCCGCTGCCACAACCGCCGCCTCCGCACGCAGGTTCCGGGTTGCGCAGTGCGCTGTTGCGCACTACCCCGGCAGCGCTGAGCAGACGTTCGACCGGCGATGCCGGATCAATGTTGCCGGGATCGAGGTTGCCGAGGCTGCAGAGCTCGCCCCAGGTCGAGGCCTTGGCATGGATCGAATGCCGGATCTCGTGCACGCTGCCGGTGGCGAGGCAGCGGTAGTCGTAGCTTGGCATGGGTGGCTCCCGTGAGCTGAAAGTGAAATTGCCGAGGCGTGCCGAATGTGTCAGGACGCGAGCGTGCGCTCGGCGGCCGTCACGGTCTGCAGAATCAGCGTATTGATCGTCATCGGTCCGACGCCGCCGGGTACTGGCGTGTACGCATCGACGCGACCCGCCAATGGCGCGAGCTCGATATCGCCGATGCCACCTGGGTGAAATCCTGCATCGACGACAACCGCGCCGTCGCGGATCCAGTCGGCGCGAATGAACTCCGGCTTGCCCACGGCGCCGACGAGCAGGTCCGCCTGCGCGACCAACCGCGGCAGATCACGCGTGCGCGAGTGACAGACCGTCACCGTACAGTTCGCATTCAGCAGCATCAGTGCCATGGGTTTGCCGAGGATCGGGCTGCGACCGACCACCACTGCATGGCGACCTGCCAGCGGAATTTCGTAGGCAGCGAGCAGGCGCATGATGCCGGCCGGCGTCGCCGAGCCCCATGCGGGCTCGCCCATTGCCATGCGCCCGAAGCCGAGGCAGGTTACGCCATCGACATCCTTCTCCAGCGCGATTGCGTCGAAGCAGGCGCGCTCATCGATCTGGGAGGGAACCGGGTGCTGCAGCAGGATGCCGTGGCAATCGGGGTTGGTGTTCAGTTCGTCGATCTTTGCCAGCAGTTGCGCGGTCGTTGTGTGCGCCGGCAGTTCGACCGCCATCGATTCCATGCCGACACGACGGCAGGCGTTCTGCTTCATGCGTACATAAGTGGCCGAAGCGGGGTCGTCACCGACCAGTATGGTCGCCAGAATAGGCGCATGGCCGCCGCTGCGCTCACGGATGGCAGCAACCCGGGTCGTGAGTTCGGCTTCGGTACGCTGGGACAGGGATTTGCCATCGAGGACGATTGTGGGCATGGGGCGGGCTTCCGTGGTCGGCTGAACGGGAGCGCGCGATTGTCGCATCGCTGCGCGTCGCGAGCCAAGCATGATCGGGATTTCGGCCGCTCGCCGTGATGCCGCTCGCCGTGATGGCCGCTCGCCGTGATTGACGCTCCCGGGGGGCCCCATTAATATGCCGCTCCCGTATCCGGTGCCCCCGGGCCGGGATTTCGGGGTATAGCGCAGTCTGGTAGCGCGCCTGCTTTGGGAGCAGGATGTCGGGGGTTCAAATCCCTCTACCCCGACCAACCCGCGCGCGCATCGCGATGCGCTGGTAACACGATGGTGGCCGTAGCTCAGTTGGTAGAGCACAGGATTGTGGCTCCTGGTGTCGTGGGTTCGATTCCCATCGGCCACCCCATTCTTCCTCCAGACATCGCGCCTTGCTTCACGAGCCCTCTCTGCAGAGGACGCTGGCAGTGCTGATTCCGACCCCTGTGCCCGAGTCCGTCGTACTGGCACTTGGGGGTGCCTTGCTGGGCGCGACACTCTTGGCGATTTACCTGTACGTGCGCAGCCTGCGCCTGCAACGGTTGCATGCGCAACACATGCTCGAACTCGAGGCAGAGCGGGCACAGCACTGCGTTCGGTTCGAGGGGCTGCAGCGTGAGGTGCAACGGAGCGACACCGATCTGGTACGCGCGCAGCAGAGGATGGAAGAGTTGCGCGACGCGCTACTGGCCGCGCGCACCGAGCTGGCGGCAAGCGAAGCCCGTCATGGCGCCGAACGCCGAGCCGCCAGCGAGAAACTTGCACTGCTCACCGAAGCGCGTGAGCGACTGGGGCACGAGTTCGCGGCACTCGCCAACCGTATCTTCGACGAGAAGAGCGAACGTTTCGGGCAGCACAGTCGCACCACGCTCGAACTCACGCTGCAGCCGCTGCGCGAGCAGCTCGCGGATTTCCGCCGTCGCGTCGACGAAGTGCACGGCAGCGACACCGACGGGCGTGCGCGACTGCTGCAGGAACTCGGGTCGCTGAAGGAACTGAACCGGCGCATCAGCGACGACGCCCTCAACCTGACGCGCGCGCTGAAAGGAGACACCCGGGTCCAGGGGCACTGGGGTGAGGTGATCCTGGAACGGATCCTGGAGGATTCGGGACTGCGCAAGGGGCACGAATACGACGCCCAGGTCGTGACCCACGATGAAGGCGGGCAGCGTCGTGCTCCGGATGTGGTGGTGCGCCTGCCCGAAGGGCGCGACGTGGTGATCGACTCCAAGGTCTCGCTGAATGACTACGAACGCTACTGCGCGGCGGAGCACGACGAGGCCAGGGACGTCGCGCTGCGCGGGCACATTGCCTCGCTGCAGGCACATATCGCGGCGTTGAGCGCCAAGGACTATGCCGGACTCGAAGGCATCCGCACGCTCGATTTCGTGCTGGTTTTCGTGCCGATCGAGGCTGCTTTCATGAAGGCGATGGAGCACGATCCGACCCTGTTCGGGCGGGCCTTCGAACGCAACATCATCGTAGTCAGCCCGACCACACTGCTGGCAACGCTGCGCACGATCGAGAGCATGTGGCGCCTCGAGCGACAGAACCGCAATGCCGAGGAGATCGCGCGTCGGGCGGGCGCGCTGCACGATCAGTTCGCGCGTGTACTGGAATCTCTGGAAGATGTGGGGCGGCATCTGCAGCGTGCGACGGCAGCACACGAGCAGACCGTCGAACGTCTTGCGCGTGGCCGGGGAAACCTGGTCAGCCGGGTGCAGCAGCTGGCACGTCTCGGAGCGAAGGCGCGCAAGACCCTGCCTGATGCGATCGTTGCGCGCGCCGACATCGGCGACAGCGCTGACGATGAGATCGACACCGCATTGCCATCTACCCATCCTTACGACGGAGATCCGGAATGACATTCCCCAAGATCGGCAATCCGGCGCCGCTCTTTACGCTGCAGAACCAGCGTGCAGAAACCGTGGCACTGGAGCAGCTTCGCGGCAGCCATAACGTGGTTCTGTACTTCTATCCGGCCGCGATGACACCGGGCTGCACCGTACAGGCCTGCGGCATGCGTGACGCCGCGGCCGAACTGGCGGCCAGCGACGCGATCGTGCTCGGTGTGAGCCGGGATCCGGTCGCGAAGCTCGCCAGATTCGCCGAACGCGACCACCTGGATTTCGATCTGCTGTCGGACCCGGATCACGAAGTCGCGAGCAGATACGGAGCGTGGGGGCCGAAGAAGTTCATGGGACGCAGCTACGACGGCATCCTGCGCACCACTTTCCTGATCGACAGGGAAGGCCGGTTGCGGCACGTGATTGCGAAAGTGAAGACGCGCAACCACCACGACGAAGTGCTGGCCTTGCTGCGTACGTTGGACTGAGGGCCATGGCGACACCGCTACGAGGCGCAGCGCACACGGCTAGGTTACGGTCGGTTAATGGGGTGATATTCCCGATGTCCGGCACTGCCATCGTCCGTAGAATGGCGCCCGCCGCAAAGCGGCACCCGGATCCTGCCTGCTGACGGAATCGTTTCGATGAAAAAACCGATGGTGATCATGATCGCCGCCCTGGTGCTGGTGTTTGGCACCCTGTTCGGTTTCATCGAGGGCAAGAAGCGGCTGATCGAACGTTACCTCGCCAATTTCGAACCCCCGCCGGTGGCGGTTTCGGCACACCCGGCAAAGCAGGAACACTGGGACGTGGTGATCGCTGCTGTCGGCACGCTGAAAGCCGTGCACGGTGTCGACCTGGCCACCGAAGCGGCCGGCGTCGTGACGCGAATGCATTTTCGTGCAGGCGACGATGTTGCCGCCGGTGACGAGATCGCGAGTCTCGACGACCGCGTCGAGGTTGCGACGCTGAAAAGCCTGCTGGCCCAGCGACGCCTCGCCGAGATCAACTTCGAGCGCGACCAGCGACTGTTGGCGACCAAGGCCATCTCGAGGACCGATTTCGACAAGACCGAGGCGCAGCTCAAGGACGTGAGCGCACAGGTCGAGCGCACCGAGGCGGTGATCGCCCGCAAGCACCTGCGCACGCCGTTTGCCGGCCGCATTGGCATTCCCCTGGTCGAGGTCGGGGAGTACATCAGCGAGGGGCAGGAAATCGTCACCCTGCAGTCCCTTGCCATGCTCGAAGTGGACTTCAAACTCCCCGAACAGGAATTGCCGCGGCTTGCTGTCGGCCAACGGGTGCGTTGCCACGTGCAGGCCTACCCGGAACGCGTGTTCGACGGCGAGATCGGCGCGATCGATGCCAAGATCGACGACAACACCCGCAACGTGCTGGTGCGTGCGCGGGTACCCAACCCCGGTGCCGCGCTGCTGCCCGGCATGTTCGTTGGCGTCGAGATCGTGGTCGAGGACGACGTTGAGCAAATCACGGTCGAGGAGTCGGCGCTGAGCTACAACCTCTACGGCGATTCGGTGTTCGTGGTCACCGAGCGCGGCCGTGATGACGGCGGCAAGGATCTGGTCGTGAAACGGACCTACGTGAAGAGTGGCCAGCGTCGCCAGGGACGCATCGCCATCACCGAGGGCATCCATGAAGGCGACGTCATCGTCACGGCAGGCACCCTGAAACTCGATTCGGGAACCCGAGTGGCAATCGACAACAGTGTCCAGCTCGGCCAATGAAATTCACTGACATCTTCATTCGGCGCCCGGTGCTTGCCTGCGTGGTGAGCCTGGTGATCGTGCTGCTGGGATTGCGGGCATACGGCAGCCTGAGCCTGCGCGAATATCCCGAGATCACCTATCCGGTCATCAAGATAACCACGCCGTATCCGGGCGCCAACGCCGACCTGATCCAGGGTTTCATCACCCGGCCGCTGGAACGTGCGATTGCCAGCGCCGAAGGACTCGATTACGTCGAGGCGCGCAGTGCGGACGGGGTGTCGCGGATTTCCGCCCACCTGCGTCCGGGGTACGACATCGATGCCGCTTTCGTCGATATCACTGCCAAGGTGGCACAGCAGCGTCGCGAGTTGCCGCTCGACGCCGAGGACACGATCGTCGCCAAGGATATGGGGATGGGTGGCGACGAGCTGATGTTCCTCGCGTTCAGCAGCAATGTACTCTCGCTGGAGCAGATAACGGATTACCTCGACCGGGTGGTGGTGCCGGTACTGAGCACGGCCAAGGGAGTGGGCGAGGCACGCATCGATGGGGGACGCCAGTTCGCGATGCGAGTGTGGCTCGATCCCGAACGGCTGGCCGCCTTCGGACTGACGGCAAGCGATGTGTTGCAGGCGATCAGGCGCAACAACGTGCAGAGCGCCGCCGGGGAGATTCGCAGCGACTACATCAAGCTCTACCTGAACCCGCAGACCGTGATCAACGACGTCGAGGGTTTCCGCCGCCTGGTAGTGCATCGTGGTGCGGACTCGGTGATTCGTCTGGGCGATGTGGCACGCATCGAGATGGGCGCAGAAAGCTACGACCAGAGCACCAGCGATCAGGGCAGGCAGGCCGTCTTCGTGGCCGTCAGTTCCGCGCTCACGGCAAATCCGCTCGAAGTGGGCCGGAACATCCGTGAACTGATGCCGTTCATCATCAGCCAGCTGCCGGATGGATTGCAGGGAGCAGTCGTCTTCGACGCGACGCAGACCATCCAGTCATCGATCAACGAAGTCGTGACGACCCTGCTCGAAGCGAGCCTGATCGTGGTGCTGGTGATCTTCCTGTTCCTGGGCTCGTTGCGCTCCGTGCTGATACCGGTGGTGACGATTCCCCTGTCGTTGGTGGGCGTGCTCTCGCTGATGCTGTGGATGGGGTTTTCGGTCAACCTGCTCACCCTGTTGGCGATGGTGCTGGCCATCGGTCTGGTCGTCGACGATGCGATCGTTGTCGTCGAGAACATCCAGCGCCACCTGGAGGAGGGCATGAAGCCACTCGAGGCCGCCACGCAGGGTGCCCGTGAAATCGCCTATCCGGTGGTGGTGATGACGCTGACTCTTGCTGCCGTGTATGCGCCAATCGGCTTTCTTGGTGGTCTGACCGGCACGCTGTTCATCGAATTTGCATTCACCCTGGCTGGTGCCGTGATCGTCTCGGGTGTGATCGCGCTCACCCTGTCGCCCATGATGTGCAGCCGCCTGTTGCGCCACGAGGATTCCTCCAGTGGTTTTGCAAACTGGCTGGAGCGCGCCTTCTCGGCCCTGAAGCGCCGCTACGGACGCGTGCTTGGCTACGCGATGGCCAACCGTCCGATCGTGCTGGTGTTCGCGGTGGCGGTGTTCGTCAGCCTGTTTTTCCTGTTTCGTGCCATACCGCAGGAACTGGCTCCGCTCGAGGACACGGGGCATGTGTACATCGTCGGTGAGGCGCCGTTCAACTCGACGCTGGAATACACCACGGCCTATACGACCGAGGTCGAACGGGTCATGCGTGAAACGCCCGAATACAAGCGCCACTTCCTCGTGGCCGGCATGATGGGGACCAACACCTTCTTCGGCATGACCGAGCTGTTGCCGTGGGAGGAACGCAGTCGCAACGCACAGCAAGTGCAGCAGGATCTCACGGCACGCCTGGCATCCATTGCCGGAGTGCGCATCAACGCCTTCAACATGCCGTCGATTCCGGGTGCGTCTCCCGAACTGCCGATCCGTTACGTCATTGCCACGACCGGTTCCTACGAACTGCTGCAACAGGTGGCCAGCGAAATCGAGAACAAGGCGCGTGTCAGCGGCAAGTTCGTCTACGTGCAGTCGGACCTGCGTTTCGAAAAGCCGGAACTGCTTCTCGAGATCGACCGCGACAAGGCCGCACGCCTTGGCATCGATGTTGCCGAAATCGGAACCACACTGGCCGCATTCCTGAACGAGAGTGAATCGTCACGATTCAACGTCGACAGCCGTAGCTATGAAATCATCCTGCAGGTGGAGCGCGCGCAGCGAAGTTCCGAAAATGACCTGGACTCCTACTACGTGCGCACGGCGAGTGGCGGTCTGGTGCCGTTGTCTGCCGTGGTATCGAAAGTGCGACGGAACCGCCCGGGCAGCCTGACCGAATACCAGCAGCTCAACTCGGCCGTGATCGGTGCCTTGCCGTCTCCGGGTGTGTCACTGGGTGATGGTGTCGACTGGTTCAACGAACAGGCGCGTCCCTTGTTGCCGGCCGGCTACAGCTCCGACTATCTCGGTCAGTCCCGGCAGTTCGTGACCGAGGGTAATGTGTTGCTGTGGACCTTTCTGTTCTCCTTCGTGCTGATCTTCCTCGTGCTGGCGGCACAGTTCGAGAGCTTCACCGATCCGTTGACCGTGTTGGTCAGCGTACCGCTGTCCGTGTGTGGGGCCCTGATTCCGCTTGCCCTGGGGCTGGCAACGATGAACATCTACACGCAGGTGGGCCTGCTGACCTTGATCGGCCTGATCAGCAAGCACGGCATCCTCATCGTCGACTTCGCCAACCGGCAGCAGGAATTCCACGGCAGCAGTGTCATCGACGCCGTGGTCGAAGCAGCGACCGTGCGCCTGCGTCCGATCCTGATGACCACGGCGGCCATGGTGTTCGGCGTGATCCCGCTGCTGCTGGCAAGCGGTGCTGGCGCTCAGGCCAGAATTTCGATCGGTATCGTGATCACCTTCGGCATGCTGGTCGGCACACTGTTCACGCTGTTCGTCGTGCCGGTCATCTACAGCTACGTGGCACGGCGTCACACGGCGATCACCGCAGAACCCGTTACGTCACACTGAAGCAGAGGCAGCGCGCGCAGGGGGCGCGAGTCAATCAGGCCGGAATCGCGACAATGACGCTGGATGCCTTGAAGATCGCCGTCACTGCCTTGCCGGGGGCGAGTTCGAGTCGTTGACTGCTTTCGTTCGTGACGATGGCGGCGATGGTGTTTCCCCCCGGCAGTTCGATCACGACTTCGGTATTCACGGCGCCGGGATGCACGCGTGTGACGGTGCCAAGGAGCTGGTTGCGGGCCGAGAAGCGTGCGTCCCTGGGCTCGGTCACGATGATGATCGAAGAGGATTTGACCAGTGCGAAGGCCTCGGAACCCGGTTGCAGCCCCAGACTGTCCGAGCTCTCGCGGGTGACGATCGCGACGACGCGGATTCCGCCGGGAATTTCGATCTCGACTTCGTCATTGACGGCGCCTTGCTTCAACCGGCTCACCGTTCCCAGAAACTGGTTGCGCGCACTGGTCTTCATGCTCATTCTCCGGATCAGCAGATAATCGTCGGTGATTCCCTCGGCCTGGTGGCTGAGCTGACCGATGAACCTTCGATGTTCCTGTTCGATCAGGCGGAAATTCGCGACCAGCTGTTCACCACGTGCAGTGAGACGGGTTCCGCCGCCACCCTTGCCACCCGACAGGCGCTCGACCAGCGCTTCACCGGCCAGGTTGTTCATCGCGTCCACGGCATCCCAGGCGGCCTTGTAGCTCATCTTCATGGCTTTGGCTGCCTGGGTGATCGAACCGCATTCGGCGATCCTGGCAAGCAATTCCACACGACCTGGTCCCCCGAGGTTCGCGCCCCCGACGGTCATCCAGATCGTGCCCTTCAGTTCGATGTGCTCGCCGTCCGCCGTCATGTCCGATGCCGCTCTTCCGGGGTCGAGGGCGGCAGCATAACGCATGATCCGCAATCGACCATGCATCAGTGAGCGACACCTCCACGAGCGACGGTCAGTCGACGATCTTGCGAACCTCGATGCTCTGCAGCCACTTGACGTGACGCGGTCCGGTGCGAATGTCCTTGCCGGATATCAACGCGATGCGCCCTTCGTCGTCGGCGAGCGGCTGACCGTCCTTCTCGAAGAATACGATCACGCCGTCACCGAGCGGGG
>DAOLKH010000021.1:0-10727 GCA_035331685.1 Pseudomonadales bacterium | reverse complement strand
CACGCCGGCGGCAAATTTGGCGCCGAGACCGGTGGCTACAAGGTGTCCGGAGGGCTGCATGGTGTAGGTGCTTCGGTCGTCAACGCCCTGTCGTCCGAACTGGTCCTGCGTATCCGGCGTAACGGCAAGGTCCACGAGCAGATCTATCATCATGGCGTGGCAGTCGCACCCCTCGCGGCGGTTGGTGACACCACCACCAAAGGTACCGAAATCCGCTTCCATCCGTCGCCAGCGACCTTCCGCAACATCGAATTCCACTTCGACATTCTTGCCAGGCGCCTGCGTGAGCTGGCGTTCCTCAATTCGGGACTGCAGATACTGCTGAAGGACGAACGCTCGGGCGAGGAAATTCTCTATGCATATGACGGCGGGGTGCGTGCCTTCGTTGAATTCCTGAATACGAGCAAGACCACGATCAACCGCGTGTTGCACTTTCGCAGTGAACAGAACGGGATCGGCGTTGAGGTGGCGATGCAGTGGAATGATTCGTACCAGGAAAACGTATTCTGCTACACGAACAACATCCCGCAGCGTGACGGCGGTACCCATCTGGCCGGCTTCCGTGCGGCACTGACCCGTAACCTGAACAGCTATATAGAAAAGGAAGGCCTTGCAGCGAAGGCGAAGATATCGACCACCGGCGACGACGCGCGTGAAGGCCTGACCGCTGTGGTTTCAGTCAAGGTGCCCGACCCGAAGTTCTCATCGCAGACCAAGGACAAGCTGGTGTCCTCCGAGGTCAAGAATGCCGTCGAACAGGCGATGAACGAGAAGTTCGGCAACTATCTGCTGGAATGCCCGGCAGAAGCCAAGTCGATCGTCGGCAAGATGATCGATGCAGCCAGGGCGCGTGAAGCCGCCCGCAAGGCGCGCGAGCTGACGCGGCGCAAGGGTGCGCTGGATATCGCCGGTTTGCCGGGCAAGCTGGCCGATTGCCAGGAGAAGGATCCCGCACACTCTGAACTCTTCCTCGTCGAGGGCGATTCCGCCGGGGGCTCGGCAAAGCAGGGGCGTGACCGTCGCCATCAGGCCATCCTGCCGTTGAAGGGCAAGATCCTGAACGTGGAGAAGGCGCGTTTCGACAAGATGCTGTCGTCACAGGAAATCGGCACGCTGGTCACCGCGATGGGCTGCGGGATCGGCAACGACGAGTTCAATCCGGACAAGCTGCGCTACCACCGCATCATCATCATGACCGACGCCGACGTGGACGGTTCGCATATCCGCACCTTGCTGCTGACTTTTTTCTTTAGACAGATGCGTGAACTGTTCGACCGCGGCTACATCTACATCGCCCAGCCACCGCTGTACAAGCTCGCCAAGGGCAAGCAGCAGCAGTACCTGAAAGACGACGATGCCCTGAATCAGTACCTGACCCAGTCGGCTCTCGAGAATGCCTCGCTGCACGTGAATCGTGCAGCGCCCGGTATCAGCGGCGAGACGCTGGAGTCGCTGGTCGCGCAGTATCGTCGCGTGCTGCGGATCATCGATCGCATGTCGCGGATCTATCCGCAGCGGGTACTGGAGGAACTCATGATGGTGCCCGCCTTCGAAAGCACCTGGATGGGCGATCGCGAGCGGCTGCAGCAATGGCTGGACAGTCTCGGTGAGCGCTTCGCGGGTGAGCGTCGCTCCGGAGACGATGTATTCAACTTCCATGTATATGAGGACGAAGAGCGGCATCAGGTGTTGCCGGCAGTGGAGGTCATCAGCCATGGCGTCGGCACCGATCATGTGTTGTCGCGCGATTTTCTGGCTTCTCCGGAGTACCGTGAAATCAGCTCGCTCGGTCAAACGCTTTCGGATCTGATCGAAGCGGATGGTTTCGTTCGGCGCGGGGAACGTGAGCAAGCAGTCACTACCTTTGCAGATGCCCTGGAATGGTTGATGAATGAGGCCCGCAAGGGCTACACGATTCAGCGTTACAAGGGGTTGGGTGAAATGAACCCTGAACAACTCTGGGAAACCACGATGGACCCGGAGGCGCGCCGGTTGCTGCGCGTCACCATCGAGGATGGAATCGCGGCCGACCACCTGTTCACCACGCTGATGGGCGACGATGTGGAGCCACGGCGTCACTTCATCGAGCAGAATGCGTTGGCGGTATCAAATCTGGACATCTAGTTTGGGCAATCCTGAATAGGCTGTCGCAAAACGCCACGAAGCGCGCGGTGATGCCTGCATGATGATCGAGGGCTTTTGCGACTGTCTCCGGAGTGTGGATTCAACGGAATACGGCACATGAAAGTCTGGCTCTCGCTTGATATCAATCTGGAGCTCGCCGACGTGGCGGCACACGCACGGCGTGCCGAAGCGCTTGGCTGTGATGTGGTCTCGATTGCCGACGTGGCGCACGATGCGCTGCTCGGAGCGCATGCGGCGATCCAGGCCACCTCGCGTGTGGAGGTGGCCACCAGCGGGCTGGTGTGTTTTGCGCGCAGCCCGATGGTCACCGCCGTGGCCGCGTGGAATCTGGCAGCGCTGTCGGGTGGGCGTTTCCGCCTGGGGCTGAGTTCGCTGGTTCCGCAGATGCTGGTTGGTCGCTACGGTGTGCCGTGGTATCCGCCGGCCGTCCGCATGCGCGAATACCTCGGCGCGCTGCGATCGATCTGGAGGTCGTGGCAGGACGATGTTCCACTGCTCTTCGAGGGCAAGTACTACCGATTGAACCGCCAGAACACCTGGACCCGGCCCAAGCCGCTCGCTGACGCGCGGATCGCACTGCATCTCGGTGCCATCGGTCCGCGGATGAGCACGCTTGCCGGTGAGTGCACCGATGCTTTGCTCACCCATCCGGTAGCCACGAACCGGCGGTTCATCGCAGAGGTCACACAGCCGCTCGTTCGCGAGGGTGAACGCAGCGCCGGCAAGCCTGCAGGCAGTACGGCGTTGGTCGCAGCGCCGGTCGTTGCGGCTGGCAATACGCTTGCAGAGGCAGAGAGTCAGCGTGAACAGCGGCGCGGGATGCTCGCAACCAACCTGTCCACCCCGCAGTACTGGGGAGCGCTCGATCTGTACGGCTGGAGATCCACCGGCGAGAAGTTACGCGCACTGGTACGCGAGGGGCGTTGGGATCTGCTGGGGAGTGAACTCAGCGAGGAACAAGTGGACGCGTTCATACCGACCGCGGTCTGGGATGGGCTGGCGGATGAATTGCGCCGTCGTTTCGGCGATCTGGTCGATGGCATCTGCCTGGCGTTGCCGGTGGACGATCGCGACGACGCTCAGCTTGCCCGCGTGATCAGGGAACTGCAGCAGACCTGACGCCGTTCAGCGCTGCGTTGCGAAGCGCTCCAGTTGTTGCTGGATCCAGTCCTGTGCCTGGCGTGTGAGGCTCCCGGCATCACTGCCCGCACTCGGCAGCGGAGCACTCACCACGACGTTGATCACGCCAGGCGTCTTCAGGAAGCGTCGAGCGGGCCAGCATTTGCCGGCATCGTGCGCAACGCACACGATCTCCACCCCGGCCTGGATCGCGAGCTGGGCGGCACTGCGGGAAAAGCGCAGCGGTTCGCCGGCATCGACCCGCGTTCCTTCGGGAAAGATCAGGACGCTGCAGTCATCGGCCAGGCGCTGTACCCCGCCTTCCATCAGCTGCCTGAGCGCCGCGCGCGGATTGCCCCGATCGATCGCGATCGGATTCAGCATCTTCAGTGCCCAGCCGAAAAACGGAATGCGCAGCAACTCGCGCTTCAGCAGCACGCAGAGTCGCGGGAAAAGTGTGGCGAGGAAGATCGTTTCCCAGCTGCTCTGGTGATTGGCGATGATCACGCAACCGTGTGCGGGCAGGTTCTGCAGCCCCTCGATGCGGTAACGCACGCCACAGGCAAGACCGCACCAGCGCAGTGAAAAGCGGTTCCACAGCGTCACCAGACGAAAACGCTGCGGGTACTCGAGCCACGGTGCAACGACCAGGATCACGACTCCCCAGACGATCACCGACAGACCGTATCCGGCGTAGAACAGCACCGAGCGCAGAAACGCCAGCAACATGCCTGGTTCAACCTTCGTTCAGGATCGCGACCACTGCGGCCGCAAGATCATTGAATACCCTTACGTCCGCATCGCCTGCGCCGAGCGCCGCGCTGGTCGCCACACCGTTGCCCGTCAACACCAGCATTGGCTGACACGCTTTCGCGCGTGCCAGCCCGATGTCCTTCATCGAGTCGCCGATCACGATGCTGCCGGCAAGCGAGCAGTCGTATTCGCGCTCGGCGGCATCCAGCAGTCCGGTGGCCGGCTTGCGGCACGTACAGCCGTCCTGCGGCAGATGTGGGCAATAGAAGATGCTTCCGATCCGTCCGCCGCGCTCTTCGACCAGCGCACACAGCTTCTGGTGCATCGCTTCCAGTTCGTCCAGCCCGAACAGCCCACGGCCGAGTCCCGACTGGTTGGTGGCGACGAGGATTTCGTAGCCCGCACGCGACAGCGCCGCGATCGCCTCGATGCTGCCGGGTATCGGTCGCCACTCGTCGCGGGTCCTGATGTAGTCGGGCGAGTCGAAATTGATCACCCCGTCGCGATCGAGAATCACGAATTTCATGCCGATACCACCAGCAGCGAGATATCGGCTACGCCGAGGAATGCTGCACGCAGGCGCGCCAGCAGCGCGTAACGGTTCGCGCGCAGGCGTGCGTCGTCGCAGTTCACCAGCACCTGGTCGAAAAATGCATCGACCGCGGTGCGCAGCGTCGCGAGCCGGCCGAGCACACCCGCGTAATCGCCGGCTGCAAGCTGGGCGGCGCTGCCTGCGACGCACTGATCGAGCTCGTGTGCGAGCCCGCGCTCGGCCGCCTCGCGCAGCAGCGCGGGGTCGACCTGCAACGGGACTTCTCCGGGAGCCTGCTTCGCGAGGATGTTCGCCACGCGCTTGTTGGCGGCAGCCAGTACGGCTGCTTCGGGCAGTGCCGCGAAGCTCGCAACGGCACGCACCCGCCGATCGAAATCCAGGGGGTTGCTGACATTGCGTGCCTGTACCGCCAGGAAGCACTCGATCGCGATGCCTGCGTCGGTGTACCACGCCCGCAGCCGCTCGAACACGTAGCTGCGTACCGCGTCGACGACCGTGTCGTGCGCGGGGAGTGTCTGGTGCCCGGCCGCAGCCTGTTCGATCAGAGGCAGCAGGTCCAGATCGAGTGCGTTCTCGATGATCGTGCGCAACACGCTGAGAGCGGCGCGCCGCAGCGCAAACGGGTCGCGTGAACCGCTCGGAGGCTGACCAATGCCGAAGATGCCGGTCAGCGTATCCAGACGGTCGGCCAGCGCAAGCGCGATCCCGACACCACCGTGTGCAAGGGCATCGCCCGCGTGTCGTGGCAGGTACTGCTCGCTGAGCGCCGCAGCCACTTCGGGTGGCTCACCGTCGTGTACCGCGTAGTAACTGCCCATGATGCCCTGCAGTTCGTCGAACTCGAGCACCATTTCGCTGACCAGGTCGGACTTGCTCAGCTCTGCCGCCCGAGCGCACAGCCCAGGGTCTGCGCCGATCGCGCTGCCGATGGTGCGCGCCAGCCGTGCGACGCGTTCGGTCTTGTCCCACAGCGTGCCCAGCTCGGTCTGGAACACGATGTTGCGCAGGCGTTCGCGACGGGCTGCCAGCGTGGTGTGAAGATCCTGCTCGTAGAAGAACGCGGCATCGGAGAGCCGCGGGCGGATCACGCGCTCGTTGCCGTCGATGACCTTCTGTGGTTCGGTGCTGACGATGTTCGCGACCGTCACGAAATACGGCAGCAGGGCTCCTGCTGCGTCCACGACGTGGAAATATTTCTGGTGCTGCTTCATCGACGAGATCAGCGCCTCGGCAGGTACCTGCAGAAAGCGTGGCTCGAAGTGCCCGGCGAGCGCGCACGGCCATTCGACCAGACTGCATACCTCGTCGAGCAGCTCGTCGTCGATCACCGCACTCCCACCGAGTACGGCAGCCTGCGAGCGCACCTGCTCGGCAACGATCGAGCGCCGCTCACGGTAATCTGCGATCACGTGCCCGCGGTCGCGCAGTGCGCGCTCGTAGTCGCCGGCCGCGGCCAGCGTGATGCGTGCGCTGCCGTGTACACGGTGCCCCCGCGTTTCGCGCCCGCTCGCGATCCCGAGGATCTCGCCGGGGACCACGGCGTCGCCATGCAGCAACACGACCCAGTGCACGGGCCGCACGAACTCCACACGCTGTGCTCCCCAGCGCATGCGCTTGGCGATCGGCAGAGCGGCGAGTGCTGCCTCGATCTGCGTGGGCAGCAGTGCCGCCGTAGCCTGGCCGGGAACGTGCTGGCGCCACGCAAGCCGCTCGCCGCGCTCGCCCCCGACGCGCAACAGCGCGTCCACGCCGACGCCGCAGCCGCGCGCAAAACCAAGCGCTGCACCAGTCGGCTTGCCGTTGGCGTCGAATGCGGCGGCCACGGTGGGGCCGAGTTTCTCTGCCACCGTATCCGGCTGGGTCGTGGCGACGTCCTCGATGTGTACCGCAAGCCGGCGCGGGGTGGCGTACCAGCGTGTTGCGCCGTGCGCGATGCGCTGCTCGTCGATGCATGCAACGAGCGTGTCGGCAAACGCCTCCGCCAGCGTGCGCAGGCTCTTCGGCGGGAGTTCCTCGGTACCGATCTCGACCAGCAGGGGGGCGGTGTTCATGGGGTGGCCTCTCCTGCAGCCAGCAGTTCGGCGCGCAACTCCGGTGCCGCCAGCGGAAAGCCGAGCGCCTTGCGCATATCGTGGTAACTCTGTGCCACGGCACGTGCGAGCGTGCGTACACGCAGGATGAAGCGCTGGCGCTCGGTGACCGAAATCGCGTGGCGGGCATCGAGCAGATTGAACGTGTGCGATGCCTTCAGCACCTGTTCGTAGGCGGGCAGCGGCAGTTGCGCTTCGATCAGGCGCTGGCACTCGCTCTCGTGCTCGTCGAAGCTCGCGAACAGGAACGCCACGTCGGCCTCCTCGAAGTTGTAGCGCGACATTTCCACCTCGTTCTGGTGGAACACGTCGCCATAGGTGACGGGGCCTTGTGGACCGTTCGCCCACAGCAGTTCGTACACGCTGTCGACACCCTGCAAATACATCGCGATCCGCTCGATCCCGTAGGTGATCTCTCCGGTGACCGGGAAACACTCCAGTCCGCCGACCTGCTGGAAATACGTGAACTGCGTGACTTCCATGCCGTTCAGCCACACTTCCCAGCCGAGGCCCCAGGCACCCAGGGTGGGTGACTCCCAGTTGTCTTCGACGAAGCGGATATCGTGCACTGCCGGGTCGATGCCAAGAAAACGCAACGATTCGATGTAGATCTGCTGGAAATCGTCCGGCGAAGGCTTCATCACGACCTGGAACTGGTAGTAGTGCTGCAGCCGGTTCGGATTGTTGCCGTAGCGACCGTCCTTCGGGCGACGTGAAGGCTGTACGTACGCGGCGTTCCACGTTTCCGGTCCGATCGACCGCAGGAACGTCGCCGGATGGAAGGTGCCGGCGCCGACTTCCATATCCAGCGGCTGCAGCACCACGCAGCCCTGCCGTGACCAGAACTGCTGCAGCGCGAGGATCAGATCCTGAAAAGTGCGGGGTGCCGCCGGGGAATTCGCCGATACCATGGATCACTCGCTGCCGATCGGGCAAAAAAGACGCATATTATAGAAAGAAGACGGTATCTGGACGACTGCAACTAGTGCGTGATCCACAAACGTTGCTGCTGACAGCCTGGCTGGCGTTGACCGGTGCACTGCCGTGGCCGGTGCGGCGTGTGTTCGCGTGGCT
This sequence comes from Pseudomonadales bacterium, assembly GCA_035331685.1. Lineage (GTDB taxonomy): Bacteria > Pseudomonadota > Gammaproteobacteria > Pseudomonadales > UBA5518 > UBA5518. Next base: position 2,993 of record DAOLKH010000021.1, on the reverse strand, counting down.
GATCGCTGCCGCGCTGTGGGTGTTCGATACACGCAGTGCCGGCACCACGCGGCGCAATATCGAGCTGTGCTTTCCCGAACTCGGCGAGCGTGAACGCCTGTTGCTGGCACGGCGCAGCCTGTGGCATACCGCGTTGCTGGCGTGTGAGCTTGGACTCGCCTGGCGTGGCCCGGCCACGCGCTGGCAACGACGGCTGCTCGCCGTCGAGGGACTCGAGCACCTGGAACGTGCGCAGGCTGCGGGCAAGGGCGTGCTGATGCTGGTGCCGCATTTCGGCAACTGGGAAGTGCTGGGGCAGTTCGTGGGCGCACGTGGTCCGTCGATCGCGCTGTATCGTGAGGCGCGTCAGAGCGCTCTGGCAGCGGCTGCCTTCGCCGGGCGTGCGCGCACCGGTGCCCGGCTCGCGCCGACCACGCGCGCCGGCGTGGCGCAATTGCTGCGTTCGCTGCACGCCGGCGAGACGCTGTTCATACTGCCGGACCAGCAGCCGGACGAGTCGGGTGGTGTGTTCGCCGAATTTTTCGGTGTTGCGGCGTTCACGCCGACGATCGTCGCCGCCCTGCTGCGACGCACCGGCGCCGCCTGCGTGCTGGGTGCCTGCGAGCGCCGTCGGGACGGTTTCGTGATCCGCTTCGAACCCGTCGATCCGGCGGTTGCGGATCAGGACCCGGTGCGTGCCGCGACCGCACTCAATGCGGCAATCGAGGCGCTGGTGCGTCGTGCACCGGAACAGTATCAATGGGAATACCGTCGTTTCGCGCGACGCCCTCCGGGTGCGCCGAAGCTTTACTCCCGATCGCTGCCTCCGGCCTTGCGCAACAGCACGTAATAGAAGCCGTCATGACGATCGATGGTCGGCAGCAGTTGCCGTCCATGCGGGCGCGCGCAGCCCCAGGGCACATCGAGCTCGACTTCGGATGCATCCGGGGTGGCAGCCAGAAAATGTGCGATGGTCTGTTCGTTCTCGCTCGCGAGCACCGAGCAGGTCGTATACAGCAGGCTGCCGCCTGGCGCCAGACACGGCCACAGCCCGCGCAGGATCTCGCGTTGCAGCGTTGCGGCAGCGGCCACCTGCTGCGGATTGCGCAGGATGCGGATGTCGGGGTGGCGACGGATCACGCCGGTGCCCGAGCAGGGCGCATCGACCAGGATGTGCTGGAACGGCTCACCGTCCCACCACGACGTGGGGTTCGCGGCATCGCCATGCAGCAGCACTGCCGCAAGCTGCAGTCGTGTGAGGTTCTGGCGCACGCGCTCGAGGCGTGTGGCGCTGGCATCCAGCGCCACCAGGCGCAGCGTCGGGTGGCGCTCCAGCAGATGGCAGGCCTTGCCGCCCGGTGCGGCGCAGGCATCGAGCACGCGCTGATCGCTGCCGCAGTGCAGCAGCGTTGCTGCGAGTTGTGCGCCCTCGTCCTGCACGCTGACGATACCTTCGACAAAGCCCGGTATCCGCGCGACGTCGCTTGCGTGCGCGAGCATCACGGCATCATCCGCAATCGTGCCGGCGTGTGCCGCGACGCCTGCGGCTGCGGCGCCCGTGAGCCACTGCGCACGGGTGCTGCGCGCCGCATTCACGCGCAGCGTCAGCGGAGGTGTGGCGTTGCTGGCTGCGACGATGTCCATCCACCCGTTGGGCCAGTCCTCGCGCAGTGCGTCGATCAGCCAGCGCGGATGGGCCAACTGCTGGGCGTCGTCGAGTCGCGCTTCAAGTTCGCTGCGTCGCGCCTGGTGTGCGCGCAGCACGGCGTTCACCAGCCCGCGCGCCCAGCCCTTGCCGAGCGTGGTGCTGGCGGCGACGGTGGCGCTGACCGCGGCGTGGTCGGGCACGCGCATGTGCCGCAACTGGTACAGCCCTGCCAGCAGCAGTGCCTGCAGATCGGCGTCGCGTGTTTTCAGCGGGCGTGTGAGCAGTTGCGCAAGCAGTGCATCGAGTTCGAAATAACGCCGGCACACGCCGAAGGCGATTTCGCGCGCCAATGCACGCTCGCGACCCTCGAGCGCTCCCGCGAGGCGTTCCAGCGCTTCATCGAGCGTACTGTTCGTGGCGATCACTGTTGCGATCGCGCGTGCTGCACAGGCGCGTGGCACTTCAGTCGCCCGCTGCTGCGCCAAGGCGGGTTCCGGGACGAAACAGCACGGCACGACCGTTCAGCAGCGCCGCCGCGTCCATTGCCCTGGTGCCCGCGAGTTGCAGATGTGTCAGCCGCAGCGCCCCGTCACCACAGGCGACGACGATGCCGTCGCGCTCTGCCGCAACGATCTCTCCGGGTCGTGCGGGTGTGGTGGCAGTACACGGTTCTGCAAGCCATACCCGCAGCACCTCGCCCGCGACCGTGGTCTGGCAGACGTTGGCGGGATTGAATGCCCGCACCCGGCGTGCCAGCACGGCTGAGGGAAGCTGCCAGTCGAGCAGGGCCTCCTCGCGACGCAGCTTCGGTGCATGGCTTGCCAGGCGATCGTCCTGCGCCTGTGGAGTGAGCGTGCCGGTGATCAGCCGCTCGAGTGTCTCCAGCATGGCATCGCTGCCCAGGCTCGCCAGGCGCTCGCGCAGGCTGCCTCCGGTGTCGGTGTGGCTGATCGCACACGCGCGCGCCAGCAGCATCGCGCCGGTATCGAGCCCGGCGTCCATCTGCATGATCGTGACGCCGGTCTGTGTGTCGCCGGCCTCGATCGCGCGTTCGATCGGAGCCGCGCCACGCCAGCGCGGCAGCAGCGAGGCGTGCACGTTGATGCAGCCGTGGCGTGGCACGGCAAGCACTGCCGGCGGCAGGATCAGGCCGTACGCGGCAACGATCATCAGCTCCGGTTGCAGTGCGGCGAGTTCTGCCTGCTCTTTCGCACCTTTAAGGGAGGCCGGTTGGTACACGGCCACGCCGTGGCTGTCCGCCAGTTGCCTGACCGGCGGCGGTACGAGGCGCCGGCCGCGCCCGGCCGGGCGATCGGGCTGGGTGTACACGGCGGCGATCCTGCACAACGGGGAGTCGAGCAGGGCC
>DAOLKH010000020.1:0-11076 GCA_035331685.1 Pseudomonadales bacterium | reverse complement strand
ACACCGACCAGCCACCATCCATGGAAAAATCTGCCCTGCGTACCGGCGCTACCGTGCATGCCTTGTCTCCCGGGATGTCCCTGCATCCTCGAATTGTTCTGTCATGGCGGCTGCCGGGTGTGGCGTCACCCCCGGGGGGCTGATCCTGCTGTGGTTGGTACCGCAGCAGGATCAGAGTCGGCTCCCCGGAGCAGCTACGCCGAACCCGGCCCGAGCGGGCATCAATACTCGTAGCGAAGCTCCAGTCCGTACGTGCGCGGATTGCCGTAAGACTCCGTGATCAGCCCCATGCCGCCGAAGTTGACACCAAAGACCGGGTAGTCGTCATTGGTGAGGTTCTTTCCCCACAGCGAGACGGCAAGGCTTCCGACCGTCACCGGGATGTCTTCGAGCGTGATCCTTGCGTCGACGACCGTCCGTTCGTCCATGACGATGTGATCATAGATCACCGGTTGGCCGCCAACCACGGCTGTCCACAGCGCTGACTCGATCCACTCGTCCTGCCAGTTGACCTGGACGTAGCCGCGCAGGTTGCCGAGCGATGTGCGTGCAAACACATAGTCACCACTCACGCTGAGCTGATGTGAAGGCGACGTGCTGCGCTTTGCACGCTTGCTGGTCTCGATACAGCGCGGAGGTGTGCCGGTGCCGCAAAGTTGGGGAAATTTTTCGAAATCACCGCCAATGTACGAGTAGCCCAGCGAGAGCAGAAGATCCTCGACCGGTGCCAGTTGCAGTTCGACTTCTCCGCCATGACGTTTGGCTTCCCCGGCATTGCTCAGCACCGTGGTTGCCGTGCCGTTCTCGGTCTTGATCTGGGTGACCTGGAGATCCTGGTACGTGTAGGTATAGATCGACGCGTTCAGCCGCAGTTGCTTGTCGAACCACTCGCTCTTGAAACCGAGTTCCCACTGCTTGATTTCTTCTTCTGCATAGGGATTGTCGAATACCTCACCGTTGAAGCCGCCGCTGCGATAACCCGTGGCGTAGCGGACGAAGGCGTTCAGATCGTCGGTGAACTGGTACGCAACCGTCAGGTTGCCGCTCAGATTATGAAATTTCTTGTCACGCTTCAGCGATCGTGCGGGTACCGTGGCAAACGGTGTGGTGACGCTCGAGTAGTCGTAGAAGATGTCCTTGTCTTCCTCCGTGTATCGCAAGCCGAGGGTGAGCGCGAGGCGCTGCTCGAGCGCCGCCGGTCGCCAGGTCGCCTGTCCAAATGCTGCCAGGGCCTCGGTGGTTGTCTTGTAATACTGCCTGCCGGCCCCGCTCAGAGGTGCCGCGAAAATGGCGCGCCGATCGTAGCGGGCCTCGTCTTCGAAGTAGTAAGCACCCAGGACGTACTCCAGCTGATCGGTGGTGCCGACCATGTGGACTTCCTGCGAAAACTGCTCGTATTTCGGTCTGGTGTCCTGCTTGCTGTGGTACGCGCCGATCGAGTCGATCGCAGCCCACACGCGGTCAACCATCGGATAGGCGGCACCGGAACTTGGTCCGTAGAGCTGTGCCAGCGTCAGGTGGACCAGATCCTGCATCGCCCCGATCCCGTTGGCGTCCAGCCTGCTGTCGATGTTTTCGAGATCCCCGTAGACGTACATCTTCATTTTCCGGGAAGCCGTGATCGACTTGAAGCTCACGTCTCCCAGCGCACCGAGCTGGCCAGCGTCCCAGGACAGGGTAAGCGCGTCGCCGCTGCCTTCGTTGGACATGCGCGGCGGGTGGTCGGCTGCGCCGTGGCGTGTGCGTCCTTCACCGGCCCGTTCTGCCGCCTCGTATGCCGCCAGGGTTCGCTGCATCGAAGGAATCCAGCGCGACGCCACGCGTGGATCGCTGGTGGGTGATGCGGCCCACAGTTGGGCTTGAGCGATCGTGCCGCGAAGTGCGTTGATCCGGCTGACGTTGCCGGCAGCGTCCAGCGGGGTGAATCCGGTGACCTTTTCAAGCAGGTTGGCTTCGTCCAGCTTGCTTGCATCGTGGCTGTAGTCGACCACGAAACTGTCCGACGGCGACCAGCGGAGGGCGAGGCGGTAGGCCTCACGATCGATGGAATCGAAGTCGCCGCCACCCCCGACATTGCGATAGAGCGCGTCACGCTTGCGCTTCTGGTAGCCGACGCTTGCAGCCAGTTCACCGAAGCCGCTGTCACTCCCGCCGATGGCGGGGAGATCCATGTTGGCGTTCAGGGTTCGCTCGTCGTAGTTGCCAAGGGATGCCTTCGCCCTGAAGCCGAATTCTCCGGTCGGCTTGCGGGTGACGAAGTTCACCGTTCCAGCCGTGGAGTTGCGGCCGTAAAGAGTGCCCTGCGGTCCACGCAGGACTTCGATCCGCTCGAGCTCCGCAACGTCGAGCCCGGCTCCCATCATCTTTCCGATGTAGACACCGTCCTGGTAGATCCCGACGACGGGATCGATCGAGATGTTCGCCGGGCTTCCTGCGCTGACCCCCCTCATGTTCAGGCTCACGGTACCTTTGGAACCCGCGGCACCGAAACCGTTGACGCCGGGGAGCTCTCCGATGAGGTCCTGCATGTTGGCAATGCCCCGATTCTCGATTTCGCCGACGCCGAGCGCCGAGATCGATATGGGTACGTGCTGACTGGTTTCGGAGCGCTTCTGTGCCGTAACGACGATTTCCTCCAGACCCTGCGCGAAGGCTCCGGATGCGAGTCCGAGTGCCATCACGAGCGGCGTCGTGCGTAGTAGAAGATTGGTTGTCACCCGATCGTTATACATGTCTGGTTTTCCTGTGGTGTGGAAGCGGTGTGTGGCGCAGCGGTCTGCGTTCCGCGGTCGAATGTAGCACCGAGCATCTTGCTAACGCAAATGCATGTGCGATAGTGTAAGTGTTGTAATGTGTGCAGCCCGAGCAACGATGAACGACAACAAGGGACGCGTCATGGGGCAACTGGAGATCTTTGCGGACTTTGCCCTGGCGATTGCGCCGCAGGCCGTACCCCGGGACGTGCTCGATTATTCGAAGATCGTGCTGATGGACACCTTGGTGTGCGGTCTTGCGGCTGCCCGGCTGGAGCGCAGCAGGATCACCGGGTGCGTGGCGTCGCGGCTGGGAGGCCCGGCCGAGGCAACCGTGTTCGGCTTGCCGCAGCGGGTGGCGTCAGCCAATGCCGCTTACGCAAATGCCGAGATGATGAACGCTCTGGATGCCGATGAGACGTTCTTCAACGCGGCGCATTTTGCCGCCATCGTCACGGCGGCTGCTCTCGCGGAATCCGAGCGGGTCGGCTGCAGCGGTGCGGATCTGTTGCGCGGATTCCTCGCGGGTTTCGAGGTCAATGCCCGCCTGAACCTCGCATCGAAACTGATGGAGTACGACGGGGACAGGTTTCGCTGGTCCGCACTGGCCGGCACAGGGGCTGATTCCCTTGGTGCTGCGGTGGCGGCAGGCTGCATTGGTGGGCATACCCGGGAGCAGATGATCAATGCGATGGGGCTCGCGGGTTGGACGGCGCCTGCACCGAAGGCTGCCGACATGGCCAACCGCGATACGTTCAACTCGTTCAAGTACGCACCCTATGGCTGTGTGGCGCAGACCGGGATCATGGCTGCGATGCTCGCGCAGGAGGGGTATGTCGGGGAGCGCGATGTGTTGGACAAGACGCCCGGCTTTTTCGAGGCGCAGGGCTTCATGGGCGCATATCGGGAGCTTCTGGACTGCGGCAGCGGAAAATGGTGGATTCTGGATACGGCGCTCAAACCGTATCCATCGTGCCGCTTCACCCATGCAGCGATAGACGCGGTGCTCGGGTTTCAGCAGCAACACGGTGTGCGTGTCGAGGATATCCAGCAGATCGAAATCCGGCTGAACCCGATCGCCTACTCGACATGGCTTTTCCGCAATCCGGCAGCGTCCATCGTGGCGGATCATCGTGCGCCGCTGCATGGAGCGTTCAACATCCCCTACATCACCGCGCTTGCCTTGCTGGGACATCGACGCGGACCTGACTGGTATGCGGCGGAGAGGCTCGTGGACGAGTCCGTATGGCAGCTTGCGCGAAGGATTTCCACATTGCCCGACGAAGGGCTTGCTGCCAGCTGGCGCGAGGACGTGCTGCACAGTCCGATTCACAGACCGCGTTTCAACAGGGCACTCGTCTCCATCACGGTGGGCGGGCAACGCCACGAGATTGCGTCCGACTTCAATCAGGGCGATCCCTGGAGCGACGCAACCCGGGCCGACTGGAACTGGGTCAGGAGCAAGATGCAGGATTTTCTTGCCGGCATCATGCCGGAACAGCAGCAGGATCGACTGTTGTCGCTGATGATGAATCTCGAGACGGCGAACAATGTCAGAGACGAGATTTCCCCGCTATTGGAGGTAACGGCATGACGGGCACGAATGATGGCGGCGTGGTGCAGGAGTCGGTCGAGGACAAGATTCGGTTCGCGTCGTACTTCAAGCCGTGGATGATCATCCTGCGCGGCAGGCGTGGCCTCGCGATCGATCTCTGGCTGGTGGAGAAGACGGGCTGGTCGCTCATGTCCTGGCAATATTCGATGGCGGCAGGTCAGGCGTACACGCCGGCGATGTCCATCACGATGGTTGGCGCCAGGAGCGGTGATCTCAAGAAGGTCGTGCTGCCGTATGTCAGACATGGTGATGACTACCTGGTGATCGGTTCCAATGCGGGTGGTCCAACGGATCCGAAATGGGTGGCGAACCTGCGCAAGGAGCCACGCTGCTGGCTCAGAGTGAATCGCCGGCCCGTGACTGCCGAGGCTCACGTCTCGTGTGGCGAAGAGAGGGAGCGTTTGTTTAAATACGTCGTGCAGAGAAAACCGAATGTCGCGCGCTATCAGGAGCGCGCCGGCACCTTCGGACGTGAAATTCCGATCGTGGTGATTCGTCCACGCAGCAGGGAGTAGCAGTGCCGAAGGAGCCGAGGAAGCGTCCAGGCGGACGCAATGAAGTCGTCAGACGGGCGGTAGTTGCGGCTGTGCTCGACGCGATCAGGGATCATGGTCTGGAATTCAACCATGTCGACGTGGCAGAGCGCGCAGGCGTGCATCACACGACCGTGTATCGGCGCTGGCCGGCAAAGGCGGACCTGCTGCGCGAGGCGATGGGTGAACAGTACCGACAGCTCGAGCTCAGGCGAACAGGCGATTTCGTCAGTGATCTGCATGCGATTTGCCAGCACTTTGCTGCATACGCTGCCGAACCGGTGCAGCGCATCGTGTTCGGATACGCCATCGTCAGCGAAAGCACCGACGTGGCGGATCTGTTGCGGGAATACTGGTTCCCGTTGCGTCGCGAAATGGAAGCCTTCATTCAGGAAGGCATCGACAGCGGGGAGTTGGCAGCGGATACGGACCCTTTCCTGTTCGTTCAGCTGCTGATAGGACCCTTGATACTGGTGCCGCTGTTCACGCGCAAAAAGCTGCAGCGAAGGCAGGTGCAAAAAATCGTCGATCGGATCGCGTTGTCGCATGCCTCTGCTCACGCAGAAAGGCAGACTCGTTCGGGACGGCACGTGCGGAAGATTCCGGCATGACGACGGCATTGCCCGAAAGGCACGATGACTGTCCGAGGGCGATGTGGGGATGATCCGCGCCGCCAGCGCATTCAACCGATGAAGGCTACGAGATGAACAGACTGCAATTCGACGACATCCGTGACAGGCATATTGGCCGTGCGATCCGCATGCAGGCGGAACAGAACGGCGATACCCGCTTCCTGGTGTTCGACCGTACCGTATATACGTTTCACGAGACCAATGTCGAGGTGAACCGGCTTGCTGCAGGCCTGCGCCGGCTTGGCATCGGTCGGGGTGATCGCGTGGTGTTCTACATGGGCAGCGCGCCCGAGGTCATGTTCCTGGTGCTTGCGGTCAACAAGCTGGGCGCCGTGTGGGTTCCCGTGAACACGGACTACAAGGGAGAGTGGTTGCAGGACACCATCAACCGCGCACGTGCGCGACTGCTGGTGACGGACGAAGCGCATGCCGAGCGGGTGGCCGCAGTCGCCGACGGACTCGCGGTGGAACAGATCGCAATCCTTGGCGAGCCGGCGCATCTGGCGGGGTCAATTGCTTTCGGCGAGCTGTATGCCGGTTCGGCGACAGAACCCGATCTGGGTGGACTCGGGTACGGCGACGTCAGCTCGGTGCTGTGGACCTCGGGCACCACGGGGCGTTCGAAGGGCGTGATGCAGAGTCACAACGTGTGGTTCGAATCCGCATTCGGCGGAGACAGCATGTACGACACGCGCCCTGGCGATATCGCATACAACGTGATGCCCATGTACAACTCGGGTGCGTGGGCGACGTCCCTGTTTCGCACGCTGTTCTGCGGCATCACGCTGGCCGTCGATCCCACCTTTTCCGTGACTGCCTTCTGGGACCGTGTGCGTTTTTACGGGGCCACGCAAGCGTTCACGATCGGTGCGATGCACATGTTCCTGTGGGCTGCTCCGGGGCGGCCTGACGATGCGGACAATCCACTGCGCGAGTTGCAGGCGGTGCCGATGCCTACCGAAATCAAGGAGCCGTTTGCCAGACGCTTCGGTGTGCGTGTGCTCGGGCAGGGCATGTCACAGAGCGAGGCGCTCGTGATCCTGCGCCAGGATCCGCGACTGCGCTCGAGTTGGCCGCCTGGCTGCTGTGGCAATCCGATCGAGGCTCTTGACGTAAAGCTGATGGATGACGCCGGCAACAAGGTGCCGGTGGGCGAGGCCGGCGAGCTGTGGGTGCGTCCGCGCCGACCGTTCGTGATCTTCAACGGTTATTTTGACGATCCGCAGGCAACCACCAAGGCCTTCGAGGGAGAGTGGTACAGGACCGGCGATATGCTGCGCCGCGACGCCGACGACAATTTCTTCTTTGTGGACCGCAAAAAGGACGCGGTTCGCTACAAGGGGCGCAATATCTCGACCTTCGAGGTCGAGATGGTCGCGCGGCGCCATCCGGCGATTGCCGACTGCGGTGCCTTCGGAATCCCGAGCCAGGAGCTCGCGAGTGAAGACGAGATCAAGCTCAACGTCATATTGAAGCCCGGGGCGGGCGCCAGCGAAGAGGAAATCGCACGCTTCATAAATGACAATGCGCCTTATTTTTTCGTGCCACGCTATATCGAATTCGTCACGGAGTTGCCGTACACGCCAACCCAGAAGCTGCAGAAGTACAAGCTGCGCGAGGCGGGGCTGGGACCAGCGACGTGGGACGCACGCAAGGCGGGTTTCAAGCTCGTTCACTGAGTTGATGTGTGGAGTGCCGCAAAGCACTGGCGTGTTCAGTGTGCCTGACTATAATTGCCCGCAGATCGCCATTCACAACAACAGGGGATGTCAAAGCGTGCCCGGATCCGCCTGCAGACACCTCAGCTTTGCCGTGGTCGCACTCGCGATGCTGTTTTCCACGATGGCTGGTGCTGACGTCGCGGCAGCACCCGATGCCGTTGCCGATTCGTACCGCATGCTGCAGCGTTTGGGATTGCTGAAGACACCGCCTGCAGCACCGGTGCAGGTGCAGGTGAAGCAAGAGACGGCGGTGGTTGCGAATCACCAGGCTGCGCCGGCGGCGAGCGAGATGGTCGTGAGCGCGATACCGCACGACACAGGCAACGGGCAGCAGCCATCTTCGCGCGCCTACGATGTGTTGCGTCGTCTCGGTTTGTTGCCATCGGACGCGCCAGCTCCCAGGGCAGTCGTGCGCGCCACCAATGTGCGCGTGGTGGTCGAGAAGTCCAAGCGGCGTCTTTATGTGCTGCGTAACGGCAAACCGCTTCTCGAATATCCCGTGATGCTCGGGGGCGTTCCGGTCGGACCGAAACTGCAGGCGGGAGATTTGCGCACACCGGAAGGGGTCTACACGCTCGACTGGCGCAATCCGAAGAGTCGTTTCTATAAATCGATGCACATTTCGTATCCTGGACCGCTCGATCGTCAGCGCGCCGAGGAACGCGGGGTTGACCCGGGTGGCATGATCATGTTGCACGGAGAGCACGACGAGCCGGCCCTGCGCCGTATCCTGCGCCGCAGGGCAAGGGACTGGACCGAAGGCTGCATTGCACTGAACAACGAGGATATGGATGAGATCTGGCGAACCGTTCCGGACGGGACGCCGATCGAGATCCGGCCCTGAGACAGCCAGCCCCGAGCGTGGCGCTCACATCGGCATGGAGCGCAGCTCCGGATCGGCACTGCTTTTGTGCCACAGCTCGTCGAACTGCTCGGCGAGATGCCTGACGAAGGCGCGGTCTTCACGATTCCAGAACGAGATCTTGTCGTCTTCGCCCGGAATGAAGAATACGCCAGCATCGTCGATCAGCATGTAGTTGGCGATGTAGCGTTCGGGGCAGTAGCCGAGCTTGCGCAGCGGGACCGAAGACACCAGACGCTGATGCAGTGCTGCCAGGCGGTGCCCGCGCTGGCGCAGGTGCTGGCTGTCCTTGATCAGGATGCGCACTTCGCACGGTGGTCCCTGGCGTGCGACGCGCGACAGTTCGCTGGCCAGTTCCTCATTGTCGAACAGTGCGGGAGCAAGATCGTCACTGAAGATGCGCACCACACGCCGGGCACCACGCGCGAGCTCGCACAATACTCCCGCCTGGTCGGTTGCCGACTCGATCTCGATCCTGCCTTCACTGCGTGGCTGCATCGTCTCTATCTCCGCTGACCCAGATGCTCGCGAATACGCTGTGCCTGTTCCGCTGCATTGCCGATGTAGCTCGCCGGTGTCAGCGCCGCGAGCTGTGCGCGTGCCTGCAACGGGATTTGCAGCGATTCGATGAACGCGTGCATTTCTGTGGCGCCGACGCGTTGTCCGCGCGTCAACGCCTTCAGTTTCTCGTACGGTTCGGCGACGCCGTAACGGCGCATCACGGTCTGCACCGGCTCGGCCAGTACCTCCCAGTTCGCGTCCAGATCGGCAGCCAGGCGCGATGCATCGAGTTCGAGCTTGTCGATGCCTTTCAGTAGCGCCTCGCATGCGATCAGTGTGTATGCGAACGCACTGCCGAGGTTGCGCAACACCGTCGAGTCGGTGAGGTCACGCTGCCAGCGCGAGACGGGCAGTTTGCTTGCCAGGTGTGCAAACAGTGCATTCGCGAGTCCAAGGTTGCCTTCGGCATTCTCGAAATCGATCGGGTTGACCTTGTGCGGCATCGTCGATGAACCCACTTCACCGGCCCGTGTGCGCTGGCGGAAGTAGCCGATCGAAATGTATCCCCAGACATCGCGCGCGAAATCGATCAGTACCGTGTTGAAGCGCTCCACTGCAGCAAACAGCTCGGCCAGACAGTCGTGTGGTTCGATCTGCGTGGTATACGGGTTCCATTCGAGGCCGAGCGAGTGTACGAATTCGCGTGCATTGCCCTCCCAGTCGACGTCGGGGTATGCAGCAAGGTGGGCGTTGTAGTTGCCGACCGCACCATTGATCTTGCCGAGCAGGCGTACTGCTGCGATCTGTTCGCGCTGACGATGCAGGCGGTAGACGGTGTTGGCGATCTCCTTGCCCATGGTCGACGGGCTGGCCGGCTGACCGTGCGTGCGTGAGAGCATCGGCACCGTGGCCCACTGTTCGGCTCGCATGCACAGTGCTTCGATGATGCGGTCCATCGCCGGGAGCATGATGTCGCTGCGGGCAGCATCGAGCATCAACGCGTGGCTGAGGTTGTTGATGTCTTCGGAGGTGCACGCGAAGTGCACGAATTCGAGTCCGGCAGCGGCGCCGGGTACCGTGGCGATGCGCTCCTTGAGGAAATATTCGACCGCCTTCACGTCGTGATTCGTGGTTGCTTCGATCGCTTTCACGCGTGCGGCGTCGGTTGGGGAAAAATCATCCAGGATCGCATTCAATGCCTGAATGGTCTGCGCGTCGAAAGGGCCGAATTCGGGAATTCCCGGCAGTGTCGCGAGGTGTTGCAACCAGCGCAGTTCCACCAGCACGCGAAAGCGGATCAGGCCGTACTCGCTGAACACGGGGCGCAGTGCCGCCGTTTTGCTGCCATAGCGGCCGTCGAGCGGGGAGATGGCACTGAGTTCGTCGAGTTGCATCATGATATCCATGAAATCGTGTTGTGGCCTGACGAGGTGGATGATAGCGCAGGCCAGTGATTGTGCGTGGACCTGCGGATCAGCCAGCGGTGCGTAGCGCACGGCAAGCGTTGATGAGTCGCCCCCGGCGAAGCAGCAGGCCAGGCAGGCTGCCGCCGACGAATCGCCACAGCACGGCGGCACGCACTCCGGTGAGCAGCAGCGCGCGGATACGGGCGATCACTGCAGGATCGCGCAGGCAATCGCCGTTGCCGATGACCTTGATGCGGTAGCTGTAGTGGCTGATCGTGTCTTCGTAGATCGCGGCAAGTGCCGGTGCAAGCTCAGCGAATTCATCCGTGAATTCGCCCGAGCTGCCGCCAAGCTGCTCGAGGCGTGCACGGATCATGGCGAGGCGCTGCGGGTCGCGTGCCAGCCGCTTGCCGAGATGTACCAGCGCGAGTGCGTAGCGCAACACCTGTGGCTGCTCGTCTCTGGAACCCAGAGCGAGTACGAGCTCGAGTCGCCGCAGCCCGCGATGGAGCGTCGCTGCCCCACCGTAGACATCCTCGACATGTTGCCACTCGAAGCGCAGCAGGCTGCCCGTCAGCGCACGTACGGATTGCAGCGGTGCGTCGCCGGTGCGTGCCAGTTCGTCGACCAGCGTTGCACACTCGACAAGCGCAGCCAGTGTCAGTGCCTGTGCACGCGCTGCACTCGCGACCGGCTCGCTCATGCGAGGCGCTCTTCGATGACGCCGCCGCCAAGGCAGCAGTCACCGTCGTAGAAGACCACGTACTGCCCCGGTGTGACGGCGCGTTGGGCGTGCTCGAACTCGACCTTCCAGCGCCCGTCGCCCAGCGCCATGATTCGGCATGGCTGATCGGGCTGGCGGTAGCGGATCTTGGCGTGCAGCGCCGGTGTGCTGCCGGCCGGTTCGGTGCCGATCCAGTGCGTCTGCGCACAAAGCAGCGCGCGGTGATAGAGCGCAGTGTGATCGTTGCCTTGTGCAACCAGCAGGGTGTTGTTGGCGAGGTCCTTGTCGACCACATACCAGGGGTGTTCGGGGCAATTGCGCCGCCCGCC
>DAOLKH010000019.1:0-11268 GCA_035331685.1 Pseudomonadales bacterium | reverse complement strand
AGCAGCATCTCGCAGGCCTCGCGTACGGCTCCTTCGCCGCCGCGGGCCGAGCTCAGCCACGTTGCACGGCACGCGACCTCGCTGCTCGCATTGGCCACTGTCATGCCGAGGCCCACCGCCATGATCGCTGCAAGGTCAGGCAGATCGTCGCCCATGTAGGCGGTCTCCGCCAGCGTGAATCCTGTCTGTGCGAGCAGTTCGCGAAGTGCCTGCAGCTTGTCCTCGCGCCCCTGCATGCAGTGGTCTATGCCGAGCTCACGCACGCGTCGTTCGACTGCATGCGAATGCCGCGCGGTGATGATCGCCACCTGGATTCCGCTGCGGCGCAGCAGCTTGATGCCGAGTCCGTCGAGGATCGAAAAGCTCTTCATTTCCTCGCTGTTGCCGATGTAGTGGATTCGTCCGTCCGTGAGCACGCCGTCGACGTCGAGTGCGAGCAGGCGGATCCTGCGAGCGATCGTTGCGAGGTCCTGCATCATGGGTGTGTGCTCCGCTGGCTGGTGCAGACTCATCAGGCGATGCCGGCACGCAGCAGGTCATGAAGATGGATCACGCCGGTGGGTCGGTACTCGTCGTCGACGACGACCAGTGAGGTGATCTTGCCTTCTTCGAGCATATGCAGTGCCTGCGCGGCCAGCGCGTTGCCGGTCACGGTCTTGCAGCGTGTGGTCATGAAGTCCGCGATCGGCGTGACGTGGAAGTCGATCCCGCGATCGATTGCGCGCCGCAAGTCGCCATCGGTGAATACGCCAAGCAACCGGCCGGCGTCGTCGGTGATCGTTGTCATGCCGAAGCCCTTGGCGGTCATCTCCAGCAGTGCCTCGCGGATCCGCGTTGCAGGGGGCACACGTGGGACTTCGCGCCCCTGGTGCATGATGTCGTCCACACGCAGCAGCAGTTTGCGCCCGAGCATCCCGCCCGGATGGGAGAACGCGAAGTCCTCGGCCGAAAAGCCACGAGCCTCGAGCAGCGCGATCGCCAGGGCATCGCCCATCACCAGGGCCACGGTGGTGCTGGAGGTCGGTGCGAGCCCCAGTGGGCAGGCCTCGACGGCCACGCCTGCATCCAGAGCGACATCGGCGAAGCGCGCCAGCGACGAGTCCGGCTTGCCGGTCATCGCGATCAGGTGTGCGCCCATGCGCTTGATCAGCGGTACGATCGCCAGCACTTCCGGGGTGGCGCCCGAGTTCGACAGCGCCAGCACCACGTCGCGACCGGTGATCATTCCAATGTCGCCGTGGCTCGCTTCTGCCGGATGTACATAGAACGCGGGGGTGCCCGTGCTGGCCAGGGTCGCGGCGATCTTGTGGCCGATGTGTCCCGACTTGCCCATGCCGGTCACGACCACCCGCCCGTCGCAGGCCAGGATGATCTCGCAGGCACGTTCGAAGCTGTCGTCGAGGCGCTCGTGCAGACGCTGCACGGCCTCGATTTCCAGTGCCACCGTGCGCTGGGCAGACGCGAGAAAGCGTTCGCGCGGTGCGGGAACGCTCATCACAGCCCCCTGCCGTCGTGGCGAGCGGCTCGCTGCGGGAGGTCGGAACGGTGGTCGCCAGGGGCCGCCCCCGGGCGGATGCGAATGGCGGTGAAAGTCACGGAAGCAGCTGTTCACTCGATTTCTGCGGGGCGCGTATCATAGCCGGTTTCCGGAATACATGCCGTACCGATCGACGCTCACGCCGGGCGTGGGTGCCCGTCCGGGCGGTGCGGCTGGCACAGATGGGGTCGAACAGCATGACGGCAGAAGAGATCAGGAACCTGGTGATGGCGGGGCTGCCCGGAGCGGAGGTAGCGGTGGGTGGCGATGGTTATCACATCGATCTGACCGTCATCAGCGATGTCTTCGACGGCCTGTCGCGGCTGAAGCGCCAGCAGGCGGTCTACGCGACTCTCGACGCCGCGATCCGTTCCGGGGCGCTGCACGCGGTCAACATCCACGCGTTGACCGTCGCAGAAGGCCGCGCCAGCGGCCGCGACTGAATACCGGCGCACGCGATGGACAAGCTTGCAATCTGCGGTGGCGTGCCGCTTGCGGGGGAGATCCGCATCTCGGGTGCGAAGAACGCCGCGCTGCCGATACTGGCCGCCTCGCTGCTCAGCGCGGAGGCGCTGCGTGTGCGCAATGTGCCCCATCTGCACGACATCACGACGATGATCGAGCTGCTCGGCAGCATGGGGGTCGATGTCCTGATCGACGAACGCATGGGTGTCGAGGCGTGTGCCGCTGCGGTGCACAGCCACGTTGCTCCGTACGAGCTCGTGCGCACCATGCGTGCGTCGATACTCGTGCTCGGCCCGATGCTGGCACGCTTCGGCCGGGCGCGGGTCTCGTTTCCCGGTGGTTGCGCGATCGGCAGTCGGCCCATCGATCTGCATCTGCGCGGCCTGCAGGCGATGGGAGCCGAGATCGACATCGACGGCGGCTACATCAATGCACGGGTGACGGGTCGTCTGCGGGGCGCACATATCCTGTTCGACAAGATCACGGTGGGTGGGACCGAAAACCTGCTGATGGCGGCAACGCTGGCCGAAGGGCGCACCATCCTCGAGAACGCTGCACGTGAACCCGAGATCAGTGATCTTGCGCACTGCCTGCAGCGCATGGGTGCACGCATCGACGGGGTAGGAAGCGACACGCTGGTGATCGACGGGGTGGAGCGGTTGCACGGTTGCGAATACGTGGTCATGCCGGATCGGATCGAGACCGGAACCTTTCTGGTCGCGGCGGCGGCGACACGCGGGCGTGTGAAGTTGCGCGGCACGCGTGCAGAGATTCTGGAGGCGGTACTGGCAAAACTCGCCGAGGCGGGAGCGCATATCGAGCACGGGGACGGGTGGATCACGCTCGACATGCAGGGCCGGCGGCCGCGGGCAGTCAGCATCCGTACCGCACCCTATCCGGGTTTTCCTACCGATATGCAGGCACAGTTCACGGCGATGAACGCAATCGCCGAGGGTACATCGACGATGACCGAGACGATCTTCGAGAATCGCCTGATCCAGGTGCATGAGATGAACCGCATGGGAGCGCACATCACGGTCGAGGGCCATACGGCGATCGTCGAGGGCGTCGCGGAGTTGCGCGGAGCGCCGGTGATGGCTTCCGATCTGCGTGCGTCGGCAAGCCTCGTGATTGCCGGACTCGTCGCGCGGGGCGAGACCGTGATCGATCGCATCTACCATATCGACCGTGGCTACGAATGCATCGAGGAGAAGTTGCAGATGCTGGGTGCGCAGATCCGCCGGGTGGCGTCGTGAGCGACGCGCGGCCGTTGACGCTGGCGCTGACGCGCGGGCGCATCCTCAAGGAGTGTTTGCCACTGCTCGCGGCGGCGGGAGTCGTTCCCGAGGAAGATCCGGGCTCGAGCCGCAAGCTGGTGATCGGCACCAACCGGGCGGATGTGCGTCTGCTGGTCTTGCGTGGTTCCGATGTGACGGTCTATGTGCGCCATGGCGCGGCCGATGCCGGCGTGGTCGGCCGTGACATGCTGCTCGAGTCCGGCAGCGAAGGGCTGTACGAACCGCTCGATCTCGGCATCGCCCGCTGTCGCCTGATGACGGCAGGCATGGCGGGCTGTGCGCCGGTTGGTGCGCGAGTGCGCGTCGCAACCAAGTTCGTGAACGTCGCACGGCGCTTCTATTCGGCGCGTGGCGTACAGGCCGACATCGTCAAGCTCTACGGCGCGATGGAGCTTGCGCCGGTGCTCGGCCTCGCCGAGCGGATCGTCGACATCGTCGACACCGGCAACACGCTGCGCGCAAACGGGCTGGAACCGCTGGAGACGATTGCCGAGGTCAGTTCGCGGCTGGTCGTGAACAAGGCGGCGATGAAGCTGCGTCCGCGCTTGCTCGGTGAACTGGTCGAAGGGATCGCGGCGGCCGTGGTCCGTCGCGATATGCAGGCAGGGGGAGCGGGGCAGTGATTCGCCGGATCGACGCCACGGCGGACGGTTTCGACGCCGTACTGGGGGAGTTGCTCGCGGTTGCGACGGCGCGTGATCCGGGGCTCGCGGCGCGCGTGGCGGCGATCATCGGCGCCGTGCGCGAACGAGGCGACGCCGCACTGCTCGAGTACACCAACCGCTTCGACACGCGCGCGCTGGACAGCGGTGCGCAATTGCGGATCGAAGCCGACGCCTGTGAGGCTGCGCTGCGGCGCATGGCCGAGCCGGTACGCGCTGCACTGCAGCAGGCTGCGGCCCGCATCGCGGAGTACCACCGGCGCCAGTTGCAGGATCCGTGGCAGTACCACGACGCCGACGGCAACCTGCTCGGGCAGCGCATCACCGCGCTCGGGCGGGTCGGCATCTATGTTCCGGGCGGCAAGGCGAGCTATCCGTCGACAGTGTTGATGAACGCGATCCCGGCGCGTGTTGCCGGCGTCGACGAGGTCGTGATGGCGGTGCCCGCGCCGCACGGGGAGCTGAGCGATGTCGTGTTGGCTGCAGCCGCAGTCGCTGGCGTCGACCGTGTGTTCACGATTGGCGGTGCACAGGCGGTTGCGGCGCTTGCGCTGGGGACGGCTACCGTGGCGCGTGTGGACAAGATCGTCGGCCCCGGCAACGTGTATGTTGCCGAAGCGAAGCGGCAACTGTTCGGTGAAGTCGGTATCGACATGATTGCAGGGCCGTCGGAGATCGTGGTGATCTGCGATGGTGAAACCGATGCGGAGTGGATCGCCTTCGATCTGTTCTCGCAGGCCGAGCACGACGAGGATGCCCAGGCAATCCTGATCAGTCCGGATGCGGCTTTCCTCGACCGCGTCGCGCAGGCGATCGAGCGCCTGCTGCCGTCGATGGAGCGCTCGGCGATCATCACGGCATCGCTCGGCCGTCGTGGCGCACTCATTCACGTGCGCGACCTCGTGCATGCCGCAGAGGTATCGAATCGCATCGCGCCGGAACACCTCGAGCTCTCGGTCGCAGACCCGCAGGCGCTGCTGGATTCGATCCGCCACGCCGGTGCGATCTTCCTCGGCCGCTTCACATCCGAGGCGATAGGCGACTACTGCGCGGGGCCCAGTCACGTACTGCCGACCTCCGGCAGCGCGCGTTTCGCGTCTCCGCTCGGCGTGCACGACTTCCAGAAGCGCAGTTCGCTGATCGGTTGCTCGATAGCGGGGGCGCGACGTCTTGGCGAGGTTGCACGGGTGCTCGCGCAGGCAGAATCCCTGCACGCGCACGCATTGTCTGCGGCAGCGCGTCTTGGCGACGGGGAAGGCTCATGACCAGGCGCAGCGTGCCGGACTGGGTCACCGAGCTGGTACGTGTCGATGTGCGCGCTACCGCGGGCTATCACGTCGCCGATGCCGACGGGCTCGTGAAGCTCGACGCAATGGAAAATCCGTTTGCATTGCCACCCGCGCTGCGCGCGGATCTCGCACAGCGGCTGGCAGCAGTCGAGCTGAATCGCTACCCGGATCCGCAGGCGCAGGCATTGACCTGGCGACTGCGGCAGGCTTTCGGCGTGGATCCGCGCTGGCGCATCCTGCTCGGCAATGGTTCGGACGAGATCATCCAGATCCTGATTGCGGCGCTTGCCACGCCCGAGCACGGGGTGCTGGCACCGGCGCCTACCTTCGTGATGTTCCGGCTGATCGCCCAGTGGCTGCGCGTGCCGTTCCACGAGGTGTCGCTCGCGGCAGACTTCTCTCTCGATATGCCCGCGATGCTCGAGGCGGTGCGCGTCCACCGGCCGCGGGTGGTGTTTCTCGCCTGTCCGAACAACCCGACCGGGAATATTTTCGCGCACGCCGCCTTGTGTACGCTGATCGAGTCCTGCGAGGCGCTGGTGGTGATCGACGAGGCCTACCTGCCGTTCGCCTCGCGTGATCATGCCGATCTGCTCGTGCGCTATCCGAACGTGGTGGTGATGCGCACGCTGTCGAAGCTGGGGCTGGCCGGGCTGCGGCTCGGCATGCTGTTCGGCGATCCGGCGTGGATCGGCGAACTCGACAAGCTGCGATTGCCGTACAACATCGGTACGCTGAACCAGGTTGCGGCAGGGGTGGTGCTTGAACACTACGAGGTGCTGCGCGAACAGACCGCGATGCTGCTCGACGAACGTTCCCGCCTGTTCTCCGTGCTTGCGAGTGATCCGCGGCTCGAAGTCTGGCCGAGCGAGGCGAACTTCCTGCTGATCAGGCTGCGCGATGCGGATGCGCGGGCGACACACGAACGCATGCGCAGGCGCGGTGTGCTCGTGAAATGTCTGGACGGTTCGCACCCGCTGCTTGCAGGGTGTCTGCGCGTGACCATCGGCAGCGCTGCGGAGAACGCCCGCATGACGCAGGTGCTGGACGCTGCGCTCGAGGACTAGCGGACAGGCCGTTGCCCGAGCCTGCCGCGGAGTTCCTGCGTCGAGCCGTCGCGCCATACCGTCAGCGTGAACGCGTCACCCGGTGCCATCAGCAGGATGCGATACATGGCGTTACGCCCCTGGCTGGTCGGCGTTCCGTTCAGTGCGAGCAGGATGTCCCCCGGCTGCACGCCAGCCGCCTGGGCCGGGCTGCCCGGTTCGACGTCGCTCACGACCATCCCGGTCAATTCGCCCTGGTGGGTGCCGTTGATCCGTGCCGGCAGCGGTTGTACCTCGACACCGAGCCATCCGCGTACCACCTGGCCGTGGTCGACGATGTCGCGCAGCGCCTTGATTGCGTAGTCGGCCGGGATTGCGAGCCCGATGCCCTGCGAGCCACCGCTGCGCGAGTAGATCGCGGTATTGATGCCGAGCAGATTGCCGTGTGCGTCGAGCAGTGCGCCGCCCGAGTTGCCGGGGTTGATTGCCGCATCGGTCTGGATGTAGTTCTCGTAGGTGTTGAGCTGCAGGCCGTAGCGCCCGGTGGCGCTGATGATGCCCTGCGAGACGCTTTGGCCGAAACCGTAGGGATTGCCGATCGCGAGCACGACATCGCCGACCTCGGCCGTATCGACGTCGCCGATCGCGATCGGCTGCAGATCGGGCAGGTCGATGTCGAGCACCGCAAGATCGGTGTCGGGGTCGCTGCCTATCAGTCGTGCCATCGTCTCGCGCCCGTCGGCAAGCAGGACCAGGATTTCACTGGCGCCACGGATGACGTGATTGTTGGTCAGGATGTAGCCGTCGGCGGTCATGATCACGCCGGAACCCAGGCTGCGCTGGATGCGTTCACGCAATAGTCGGCCTTGAAAGAATGGCATGGTCACAGGGTCGCGTACGACCGTGCGGGTATAGATGTTGACCACCGCAGGTGTGGCGCGCCGCACGGCATCGGCGTACGAGATGGGCGCGGCCGGGGTCGTCAGCGCAGGGCTACGCCCGGCGAGGTCACGATAATGCAATGTCTGGATGATCAGCAGCGCAGCCAGCAGGCCGGCGGCAACCGGCCAGCCCATGCCCTGCAGGCCCTTCAACACGACGCGTTCTGCCCTGCGCCTGACGGGCGCGGCTCAGGCTCCACCGCGGGGGCGGTCCAGACCGTATTCCTCGTTCAGGATTCCGGGGGCATCCGGTGAGCTGCGCGGTGCGTAGTCGAGTGGCGGGTTCACGGTGGTGGCCGTATCGGACGTGGCAGCGCCCGCATGTGGTGCCGCGCCGAGGCTGGTCAGCAATGGCGCGGCATCCGCCGCGCTGACGTCGCAGAGTTCGATGGCTCCACCAGAAAGGTGTTGATGCAGTTCGCGGTAGTCCTCCGTCAGACGGTTGACCCGCTCGGCGGTACCCCGGAAATGCTCGGTGACCTGGTTGCGGTAGTCGTGCAGTGCCATTTCACTCTCGTGCAGGCGGCGTTCCAGCTCACGCTGACGCTGCTCCGACGGGTCGAAGGCGCGCCGCAGCAGCCAGCCAGCGACGGCACCGGCCAGCAGGCAGGAGAGCGTGGTGATCCAGAAAACGACAGAATTGTACAACGGTCTGCTCCCGATGCGGTGCTGCTGGTGGTGTCGCCGAGTATAGCGACTATGCCCGACTGCAGGTAGGCGCGGCCTTTTCCATGGGCGCAGCCCGGTCGTGCCCGGGTTGCGATCGCGCCAGCACGCCGATAAATTGCGCACCGCCTCGAGGCCGGTGATCGCGTCGCAATGGAGGGGTATGGGCCCGGTCGATCGTTATCATGCCGAACTGCAACGACCAGGATTCGTGCACGATCCTGCGCAGGAGCGTGCGGTGCACGAGTTGCAGCGCGTCTACGACGAGCTCCTTGCCGCGGACGAAGGCGGCGTGGTGCAACGTCTCGCCGTGCGCCTGGGGCGGGCGAAGCGCCAGCCGGTGACCGGCCTCTATATGTGGGGCGGCGTGGGGCGCGGCAAGACGCACCTGATGGACCTGTTTTTCGAGAGCATTCCATTCAAGGAGCGGTTGCGTACGCATTTTCACCGATTCATGCGGCGTGTGCATCGCGAGCTGCGGGATTGTGCCGGCGAGAAGGATCCGTTGCGTCTGGTCGGGGCGCGCATCGCGCGCGAGGCACGGTTGCTGTGCTTCGATGAATTTTTCGTTGCCGACATTACCGATGCGATGCTGCTCGCCGGGCTGTTCGAGGAGCTGTTCGCACGTGGCGTGACGCTGGTCGCCACGTCCAACGTGGCGCCTGACGATCTGTACCGCGACGGATTGCAGCGTGCCCGTTTCCTGCCCGCGATCGAGATGATCAAGCGCCACACGCGGGTGATCGGCGTCGACGGCGGCATCGATCACCGGCTGCGTGTGCTCGAGCAGGCCGAGCTGTACCACAGCCCGCTCGACGAAGCCGCCGAAGCAACCCTGATGCGATGTTTTGCCAGTCTGGCGCCGGAAACTCCGGTTGCGGGGTGTGTGCTCGAGGTCGAGGGGCGCCCGATACGTGCGCGCTACTGTGCCGACGACGTGGTCTGGTTCGACTTCGACGATGTGTGTGACGGTCCCCGCAGCCAGAACGACTATATCGAGCTGGCCCGCGACTACCATGCCGTGCTGATCGGGGGTGTGCCGGTGTTCACTGCCGAGAAGGACGACCAAGCGCGGCGTTTCATCAACCTGGTCGACGAGTTCTACGATCGCAACGTGAAACTGATACTGGCAGCCGCAGCGCCGCTTGCCGAGCTCTATGCTGGCGGCAGGCTTGCGTTCGAGTTCCAGCGCACTGTGAGCCGTCTGATGGAAATGCAGTCTCACGAGTATCTGGCGCGTGCACACCGCGCGTGAAAATTCCCGCCATCGAACTTGTGGCAACAAAAGCCCGTGGTGTAAGATTCGGCCCCTTTTCCGGGCACCTTACCCGTCGAGGCTTGAAATGAAGACATATTCCGCCAAACCCGGCAGCGTCGAACAGTCGTGGTACGTCGTGGACGCCAGCGGCAGGACGCTGGGGCGCATGGCCAGTGCGATCGCCTCGCGTCTGCGCGGCAAGCACAAGCCCGAGTTCACACCGCACACGGACACGGGTGACTACATCGTGGTCGTCAACGCTGGAAAGGTGCGTGTGACCGGCGACAAGGCGAAATCGAAGATCTATCACCACCATACCGGCCGTCCCGGCGGGCTGAAGTCGATAAGCTTCGAGAAGCTTATCGAGAAGGCGCCGGAGCAGGCGATCGAACTGGCGGTACGCGGCATGCTGCCGAAGAATCCGCTGGGTCGCGCGATGGCGCGCAAACTGAAGGTCTACGCCGGCAGCGATCATCCGCACACCGCGCAGCAACCGCAAGCACTGGAGCTCTGACTGGGACGCACACATGGCAGCCACGCAGTATTACGGAACCGGACGACGCAAGACCGCCACTGCCCGGGTATTCCTCCGGCAGGGACGCGGCAGCATTTCGATCAATGACCGCCCGCTGGAGCAGTACTTCGGGCGCGAGGTTGCGCGCATGATCGTGCGCCAGCCGCTCGAGCTGCTCGGACTGGGCGAGAAGTTCGATGTGCAGGTGTCGGTCGCTGGCGGTGGCAGCTTCGGTCAGGCCGGCGCGATCCGCCATGGCATCACGCGTGCGCTGATCGAGTACGACGAAACATTGAAGCCGACGTTGCGCCAGCAGGGCTACGTGACCCGTGATGCGCGCGAGGTCGAGCGCAAGAAGGTCGGGTTGCGCAAGGCGCGCAAGCGTCCGCAGTACTCCAAGCGCTGATTGGCTTCTCGCCCGCGCGGCGCAACCCCAGGATCCGGGACGCCCGGGCCGGCAACGGTCCGGGCGTTTCGCTGTTGGTGCGCTGCGTTTGATACGGCAACAACTACCGCAGCGATACGCGGCGCGTTTCTTGTAACAACCCCGGTTTTTCTTTAGCATTCCGTCCGCAAAATTCACCGGATTGCACGGTGTTGCATCCATCCAGGATCGGAGACCTCCCCTCGTGAGCAATCAAGGCGTTAACAAGAAACGACGGCAGTTCCTGACCGCCGCCACTTCGGTGGTGGGTGCGGCAGGCGTCGTCGGCGTCGCAGTGCCGTTTGTGGCTTCCTGGAACCCGAGCGCGAAGGCGCGGGCGGCCGGTGCACCCGTGAAAGCCGATATCAGCAAGCTCGAACCCGGCCAGATGGTCGTCGTCGAGTGGCGCGGCAAGCCGGTCTACGTGGTCAGGCGCACGGCGGAGTCGCTCGAATCGCTTAGGCAGCAGGCACTGATCGACCGGTTGCGTGATCCCGAGTCGCAGGAGTCGGTGCAGCCAAAATACGTCGATCCGGTGCAGCGTTCGATCCGGCCCGAGTACCTGGTCCTGCTCGGCTTGTGCACGCACCTTGGATGCGCGCCGAAGTATCGTCCCGATGTGGGTGCGGCCGATCTCGGCGGTGCGGACTGGCTGGGTGGTTTCTTCTGTCCGTGCCACGGGTCCAAGTTCGACCTCGCGGGGCGTGTCTTCAAGGGCGTGCCTGCGCCCACCAACCTCGAAGTGCCGCCATACAGCTACGAGGGAGACAAGGTTCTGGTAATCGGCGTTGATCAGGAGACCGCATAATGAACTGGCTGATTGGTCTGCGGGACTGGGTCGATGCGCGTCTGCCGATCGTGCGCGCGTGGGACACCCACATGGGCAAGTACTACGCGCCCAAGAACTTCAATTTCTGGTTTTTCTTCGGCGTGCTGTCGCTGCTGGTGCTGGTCAACCAGTTGCTGACGGGCGTCTGGCTGACGATGAGCTTCGAGCCCTCGGCCGAACGCGCGTTCGCATCGGTCGAATACATCATGCGCGACGTGGAATACGGCTGGCTGATTCGCTACATGCACTCCACCGGTGCTTCGGCGTTCTTCGCAGTCGTCTATCTGCACATGTTCCGCGGCCTGCTCTACGGCTCGTACCGCAAGCCGCGCGAGCTGG
>DAOLKH010000018.1:0-11337 GCA_035331685.1 Pseudomonadales bacterium | reverse complement strand
GTCCCACATCATCATGAAGTCGTCGTCGGCGGACAGCGGCAGCAGCGGGATGTTCAGCTTGCGGCCGTTGACCAGGATCGCGCTGTGCGCGACGAGCTGGCGCGACTCGGCGCGAGTGGCGCCGAAGCCCATGCGGTAAACCACGTTGTCCAGCCGCGACTCGAGCAGGCGCAACAGGTTCTCGCCGGTAGCCCCGCGCTGACGTGCGGCTTCCTTGTAGTAGTTGCTGAACTGCCTTTCGAGCACGCCATAGGTGCGGCGCACCTTCTGCTTCTCGCGCAACTGCCCGCCGTAGTCCGACAGGCGGCCGCGGCGCTGGCCATGCTGCCCGGGTGCGGTTTCGGTCTTGCACTTTGTGTCAAGCGCGCGCACACCGCTCTTCAGGAAGAGGTCCGTGCCCTCACGGCGCGAAAGCTTGCAGGTCGGTCCCAGATATCTCGCCATTCCAGTTACCCTGATCCAGTGGATTTACACGCGACGCTTCTTTGGCGGCCGGCATCCGTTGTGCGGGATCGGCGTCACGTCGGTAATGTTGGTGATCTTGTAGCCACAGGCGTTCAGTGCGCGCACTGCGGACTCGCGGCCGGGTCCGGGGCCCTTGACCTCCACGTCCAGGTTCCGCAACCCGTATTCGAGTGCGATGTTGCCCGCCTTTTCTGCGGCCACCTGTGCTGCGAACGGTGTGCTCTTGCGCGAACCGCGAAAACCCGCACCGCCGGAAGTAGCCCAGCTGAGCGTATTGCCCTGGCGATCGGTGATCGTGACGATGGTGTTGTTGAAGGAGGCGTGGATATGTGCCACGCCGTCGGCCACCTGGCGGCGGACCTTCTTCTTGACAACCTTCGCTTGCGACGGCTTTGCCATGTTCTGTTCCTGTGATTCCCCGTTCGAGCCGTCTCGCAGGCCCGGATGATGCTGTTACTTGCGAATCTGGCGACGCGGTCCCTTGCGGGTGCGCGCATTGGTCTTGGTGCGCTGGCCACGGACCGGCAACCCCCGACGATGACGCAGGCCGCGGTAGCAACCCAGGTCCATCAGGCGCTTGATGCTCATGTTGACTTCGCGACGCAGATCACCCTCGACCGAATGGCGCGCCACGGCGCCGCGCAGCGCCTCGACCTGCTCTTCCGACAGTGAGGAAATCTTCGCATGCTGGGCCACACCGGTGGCTTCGCAGATCTTCTGCGCCGTGGTGCGCCCGATCCCGTAGATGTAAGTCAACGCGATCACCGCGTGCTTGTGGTCGGGTATGTTGACTCCAGCGATACGAGCCATTCAGATCACTCCGTCTTCTTTCCGGTTCGGCCGACGCATGAAAAAGCGCGGCAGTTTATTCCCGGCAGGATGCAATATCAACCGCGACGCGGTACGTCGCGCACTATTCCCGCTCAGCCCTGGCGCTGCTTGTGGCGCGGCTCGACCTTGCAGATCACGCGCACAGTGCCCTTGCGACGCACGATCTTGCAGTTGCGGCAAACCTTCTTCACCGATGCCTGTACTTTCATTTCAGATCTCCTTCCCGACACGCCTCAACGGCGGCCATAACTCTTCAGGTTCGCCTTCTTCATCAGCGACTCGTACTGGTGCGACATCAGGTGCGACTGGACCTGCGCCATGAAATCCATCACCACGACCACCACGATCAGCAACGAGGTGCCACCCAGATAGAACGGTACGTTCCACAGCACCACCAGCGCCTGCGGCAACAGGCAGACCGCGGTCATGTATATGGCACCGAACAACGTCAGTCGGGTGAGCACGCCGTCAATGAAACTCGCGGTCTGCTCACCGGGGCGAATCCCCGGCACATAGGCCCCGGACTTCTTCAGGTTGTCTGCCACTTCCTTCGGGTTGAACACCAGCGCCGTGTAGAAAAAGCAGAAGAACACGATCAGCACCGTGAACAGCACGATGTTCAGCGGCTGCCCCGGTCCGATCATGAACGCCACGTTCTGCAGCCACTCCATGCTCTGCGCCGATTGCCCGAACCACTGTGCGATCGACGCCGGGAACAGCAGAATGCTGCTTGCGAAGATCGCCGGAATCACGCCGGACATGTTCACCTTCAACGGCAGATGGCTCGCCTGCCCCTGCACGACACGTCTTCCTACCTGGCGCTTCGCGTAGTTCACGGTGATCCGACGCTGGCCGCGTTCGATGCGCACGATCAGGAACACCACACCTACCGCAATCACCAGGATGACGAGCATCACCAGCACGTTCAGTTCACCCTGGCGCGCCTGCTCGAGCGTCTGTCCGAGCGCACGCGGCAAACCGGCCACGATACCCGCGAAGATCAGCATCGAGATCCCGTTGCCGATGCCGCGCTCGGTGATCTGCTCGCCAAGCCACATCATGAACATCGCGCCGGCGATCAGGGCCACGATGGCGACGAACACCACGCTGAACCCGGCGGAGTAGAACAGTCCCTGCGCAGCCATGCCTACCGACATGCCGCTCGCCTGGACCGCAGCCAGCAGCAACGTGCCGTAACGCGTGTACTGCGTGATCTTGCGTCGTCCCGCCTCACCTTCCTTCTTGAGCTGCTCGAGCTGCGGCATCACCGAGCTCATCAACTGCACGATGATCGACGCCGAGATATACGGCATCACCCCGAGTGCCATCACGCTCATGCGCTCGAGCGCACCGCCCGAAAACATGTTGAACAGCCCGACGATCGTGCCCTGGTTCTGACCGAACACCGCCTTCAACTGGTTCGGATCGATGCCGGGTACCGGAATATGCGTCCCGATCCGGTAGACGATCAGGCCGAGAAGCAGGAAGCGCAGGCGTGCCCAGAGCTCTCCCAACCCCGCCTGGTTCAGTCCAGCGCCCGGCAGCTTTGCCATCAGTCCTCGACCTTGCCGCCTGCGGCCTCGATCGCTGCACGCGCTCCGCGCGTGACCGCGATGCCCTTCAGGTTCAGCCCCCTGCCGACCGGTCCCGACAGAAACACACGCACGCGCTCGATGTTGCGCGTGATCACGTTTGCCGCCTTGAGCGTGTCCAGATCGACGACGTCGGCTTCGACCCCGTTCAATTCCGAAGTGCGCAACTGCGCCGTCACCCGCGCTATCCGCGACGTGAAACCGTATTTCGGCAGGCGCTGCTGCAACGGCATCTGGCCGCCTTCGAAACCTGGCCGGACATTGCCGCTCTTGCGTGCCTTCTGGCCCTTGTGGCCGCGGCCGCCGGTCTTGCCGAGCCCGCTTCCCATACCGCGCCCGATGCGCTTGGGCGCATGGCGATGGCCGGGAGCCGAGGCAAGCGTGTTCAGACGCATCTTTTGGTCGCTCATCTCATGCACCTTCGATCTTCAACAGGTATTCGACCCTGTTGATCATGCCGCGAATCGCGGGCGTGTCCTCGACCTCGACCGCGTGCCCGATGCGACGCAGCCCAAGCCCCCTGACGCAGGCGCGGTGGCTCGCAAGCCTGCCCGCGGTGCTGCGCACCAGCGTCACCTTCAGTGTCCTGCCCTGATTCGTCATCACCTGTATCTCCCGTCTCAACCGACGATGTCGGCCACGGTCTTGCCGCGCTTGGCCGCGATCTCTTCCGGCGTGTGCACCGATTTCAGCGCCGCGATCGTCGCACGCACGACGTTGACCGGGTTCGTCGAGCCATAGCACTTGGCAAGCACGTTCTGTACGCCGGCAATTTCAAGTACGGCGCGCATCGCACCTCCGGCAATGACGCCGGTACCTTCGCTGGCTGGCTGCATGAACACCTTGGAGGCGCCATGGCCCGCACGCACCGGATACTGGATGGTGCCGTGGTTCAGCTCGACCTGGATCATGTTGCGGCGCGCCGCATCCATGGCCTTCTGGATCGCCGCTGGAACCTCGCGCGCCTTGCCACGTCCGAAGCCGACCTTGCCCTTGCCATCGCCGACGACCGTGAGTGCAGTGAACGCGAAAATGCGCCCCCCCTTCACGACCTTCGCTACGCGGTTGACCTGGACGAGCTTCTCCTGGAAGCCCTCGTTAGCACCTGAATCCTGCCGTTCGAACGCCATAGTCGTACCCTAGAATTCCAAACCGCCTGCGCGCGCACCGTCAGCCAGTGCCTTGACACGCCCGTGATACCGGAAACCGCTGCGGTCGAAGCCGACGCGGGTGATCCCTGCCGCCAGCGCCCGCTCGGCGATCAGGCGACCCACACTGCCCGCTGCCTCGGCATTGCCGGTGGAGCCGCCACGCAGATCCTTCTCCAGCGTCGACGCACTCGCCAACACCCGGTCGCCCGCGGGCGAGATGATCTGCGCGTAGATGTGCTGCGGCGTGCGGTGTACGCAGAGCCGGTACACTCCCAATTCGCGCATCTTGGCGCGGCTGCGCCGTGCCCGGCGCACTCTTGCTGCCTGCTTGTCGCTCATGTCTTTGGCCCTACTTCTTCTTCGCTTCCTTGCGAATCACGTTTTCATCCGAGTAACGCACGCCCTTGCCCTTGTAGGGCTCCGGCGGACGGAACGCCCGGATCTCCGCCGCCACACGCCCCAGCAACTGCTTGTCGGCGCTCTTCAGCACGATCTCCGTCTGCGTCGGCGTCTCCGCCGTGACGCCAGCCGGCAACTGATACTCGACCGGGTGCGAGAAACCGAGCGTCAGGCTCAAGGTCTCACCCTTGGCGGCAGCGCGATAACCAACACCGATCAGTTGCAGTCGACGCTGGAAACCCGTCGACACACCGGTAACCATATTGCCGACGAGTACGCGCGTGGTACCGGTCAGCGAATCGGCAGCCATATCCGCGCTGCGTGCGGTGAAGGTGAGCAGGTTGTCCTGCTTCTCCACCTGTACCGATTCATGCACGGTCATCTGCAGGGAGCCATTGCTCCCCTTGACCATCACCGCGTTCCCGCTCAGCGTCACTTCGACGCCTGCCGGCAGGACTACGGGTTTCTTGGCAACTCTGGACATGGTTCTTACCCGTCGGTCAGTTCGTCACATCAGAACACGGTGCAAAGGATTTCGCCGCCGATCCCGGCCGCGCGTGCGGCACGGTCGCTCATCACGCCCTTGCTCGTCGAGATGATTGCGATGCCCAACCCTGCGCGCACCTTCGGCAGCGCATCCTTGCCGGCGTAGCGACGCAGGCTGGAACGGCTGACGCGATCGATCTCGGCGATCACCGGCTTGCCCTCGTGGTACTTCAGCGCCACCTCGAGAACCGGTTTGCCGTCTTCCGCGGCAACCTTGAAGCCGGCGATGTAGCCCTCGTCGCGCAGCACGCGCGCAATCGCAAGCTTCACCGACGACGATGGCATCTTCACCGTCGCCTTCGTCCTGGCCTGGGCATTGCGGATGCGGGTCAGCATGTCCGCGATGGGATCCTGCATGCTCATATCGATTCCACCTCGCGTGGTACTACCAGCTCGACTTGACCAGCCCGGGGATATCCCCGCGCATGGCCGCCTCGCGCAGCTTGTTGCGGCCAAGCCCGAAACGGCGATACACGCCATTCGGACGACCAGTGATCTCGCAGCGGGTACGCAGACGTACCGGATTCGCGTTGCGCGGCAACTTCTGCAACGCAACGATCGCTTCCCAGCGCTCGTCGTCAGCGAGCTTCGGGTCGCGAATCCGCTCCTTCAGCTCGGCGCGCTTCTTCGCGTATTTCGCGACCACACGCTGGCGCTTCTTTTCCCGCTCGATCATTGAAGTCTTGGCCATCTGGACTCAGCCCCTGAAAGGAAAGTTGAATGCCCGCAGCAACGCGCGCGCTTCGTCATCCGTACGCGCAGTCGTCGCGATCGCGATGTCCATCCCGCGCAGCGCATCGATCTTGTCGTAGTCGATCTCCGGAAAGATGATCTGCTCGGAGATGCCCATCGAGAAGTTGCCGCGACCATCGAAGCTCTTGGCGCTGATGCCGCGAAAATCGCGCATGCGCGGAATCGCGATGTCGATCAGGCGCTCCAGAAATTCGTACATGCGCGCCTGGCGCAACGTGACCTTGCAGCCCACCGGCCAACCCTCGCGGATCTTGAATCCGGCGATCGAATTGCGCGCCTTGGTCGCCACCGGCTTCTGGCCGGAAATCAGCGCCATGTCGTTCATCGCGTTGTCGAGGATCTTCTTGTCACCCACGGCCTCGCCCACGCCCATGTTCAGCGTGATCTTTGCGATGCGTGGAACTTCCATAACGCTCTTGCAGCCGAGTTCGCTCATCAGCTTCGGAACGATCTCGTTCTTGTAGAGCTCTTTGAATCTCGCCATTTCTGTCACCCGTCGATGAGTTCACCCGAGGAGCGGAACACCCGCACCTTGGTCTTGTCCGCGAGCACCTTGTAGCCGACACGGTCGGCCTTGCCGGTCGTCGGGTTGACCAATGCCACGTTGGAGACGTGCACCGACGCTTCCTTCTCCACGATGCCACCGGCTGTCCCGGCCTGCGGATTGGCGCGCGTATGACGCTTGACCATGTTCACGCCCGCGACGATCACACGGTCGTCGTCGAGAACGCGCACGACGCGACCGTGCTTGCCCCTGTCCTTGCCCGTGATGACGATCACCTCGTCATTGCGCCTGATCTTTGCCATTGCCCTGATCTCTTGTCTCTTTACCCTTGCCCCGCGCCTCTGGTTCAGAGAACCTCGGGTGCCAGCGAGATGATCCGCATGAACTTCTCGGTGCGCAGTTCGCGCGTCACCGGTCCGAAAATGCGCGTGCCGATCGGTGCCAACTGGTTGTTCAGCAGTACCGCTGCATTGTCGTCGAAGCGGATGATCGATCCGTCGGGACGACGCACACCCTTGCGCGTGCGCACGACCACGGCGTTCATCACCTGCCCCTTCTTCACCCGACCGCGCGGGATCGCGTCTTTCACGGTGACCTTGATCACGTCGCCGACGCGCGCATAACGGCGGTGCGAACCACCCAGCACCTTGATGCACATGACGCGACGTGCGCCGCTGTTGTCCGCCACTTCCAGGTACGATTCGGTCTGAATCATGTTCTACTCCAGTTCGCCTGTGCCGCCGTCACCGTCCGCGCCGCATCACGCTTCGACGCGAACCGGGCGCTCGTCGATGCGCACCAGCGTCCAGGTCTTCGTGCGCGACAACGGGCGCGTCTCGCGCACCGTGACCAGGTCACCGGTGCGGCACTCGTTGTTCTCGTCGTGGGCATGTACTTTCGACGAACGCGTGATGTACTTGCCATACACCGGATGCTTCACGCGGCGCTCGATCAGCACCGTGACCGTCTTGTCCATCTTGTCGCTGACTACGCGACCCGTCAGCGTCTGTACGTTCTTGCCCGCCTCAGCGTTCATGCTCACTTACCTGCCTTTTCCCCGAGAATGGTCTTCACGCGCGCGATGTCACGACGCTGGGCCTTCAGCAGATGCGACTGTCCAAGCTGTCCCGTCGCCTTCTGCATGCGCAGCTTGAAGCGCGCCTCCAGCAGGCGAAGCAGTTCCCTGTTCAGATCGTCGATCGATTTGCCGCGCAGTTCGCTTGCGTTCATCACATCACCGTTCTCTTCACGAATACCGTCGGAATCGGCAGCTTGGCGGCTGCCAGTGCGAGCGCCTCGCGTGCGAGTTCCTCGCTCACGCCCTCGATCTCGTAGAGCACCTTGCCCGGCTGGATCTGTGCAACCCAGTACTCCACGCTGCCCTTGCCCGATCCCATCCGCACTTCGAGCGGCTTCTTCGAGATCGGCTTGTCCGGGAACACCCGGATCCAGATCTTGCCGCCACGCTTGATGTGGCGGGTGAGTGCACGGCGCGCCGCCTCGATCTGACGCGCCGTCAGACGCCCGCGATCGGTCGTCTTCAACCCGAACTCCCCGAAGCTCACCTTGCTGCCACGCTGGGCAAGGCCGCGGTTACGCCCCTTGAACTGTTTACGAAACTTGGTCCGCTTCGGCTGCAACATCGTTGTCTACTCTCGCAAATGAGTCGCGCGACCCTTACCTGGTGGCCGTCGCCTGAGCCTCGGCCGGACGGCCGATGATCTCGCCCTTGAACACCCACACCTTCACGCCAATGATGCCGTAGGTGGTCTGTGCCTCATGGGTGGCGTAATCGATGTCCGCACGCAAGGTGTGCAGTGGCACCCGCCCTTCGCGATACCATTCGGTACGCGCGATTTCAGCTCCGCCCAGCCGCCCGCTCACCTGCACCTTCACGCCCTCGGCGCCGGCGCGCATCGCGCTCTGCACCACGCGCTTCATCGCGCGGCGGAACATGATCCGCCTCTCGAGCTGCTGCGCCACACCCTGCGCAAGCAGTTTTGCCTCGAGGTCGGGCTTGCGCACTTCCTCGATGTTGATCTGCACCGGGACGCCCATGCGCCGCGTCAGGTCCTTGCGCAGGCGGTCGACGTCCTCACCCTTCTTGCCGATCACGATACCTGGACGCGCCGTGTGCACCACGATGCGCGCAGTCTGCGCCAGACGCTCGATGACCACGCGGCTGACCGAAGCGTTCGCGAGGCGTTGCTCGATGTACGAGCGCGCACGCAGATCCGTGATCAGGTTCTTCGCGTAGTTCTTGCTGTCCGCATACCACACCGAGTTGTGCTTGCGGACGATCCCGAGCCGAATCCCGGTCGGGTTTACTTTCTGACCCATCGTGTCTCCCGTTGTGCCTCAGCGATCGGCAACCTTGACCGTAATGTGACAGCTGCGCTTCATGATGCGATCGGCGCGACCCTTGGCTCGCGGCATGATGCGCTTCAGCGTTGCGCCCTCGTCCACGTACACCGAGCTGACCTTCAGCTCGTCGACATCAGCGCCCTCGTTGTGCTCGGCATTGGCGATCGCCGAATTGAGCACCTTGCGCACCAGCGCGGCTGCCTTCTTGGTGCTGAACGCCAGCGTGTTCAGCGCTTCCTCCACCGGCCTGCCGCGGATCTGATCCGCCACCAGACGGGCCTTCTGGGCGGAGATGCGCGCGCCCCGGAGCTTTGCCATGACTTCCATCTTCAGGAACCTCGTCCGTACGCTTACTTCTTCGCCTTCTTGTCCGCCGCGTGCCCCTTGTAGGTGCGCGTGGCGGCAAACTCGCCCAGCTTGTGGCCAACCATTTCCTCCGAGACATGCAGTGGCACGTGCTGGCGACCGTTATGCACGGCTATCGTCAGCCCGACCATGTCGGGAGAAATCATCGAACGACGCGACCAGGTCTTGATCGGCCGCTTGTCGCCCTTGGAGGCTGCCGTCTCGACCTTCTTCACGAGATGCAGGTCGATGAATGGTCCTTTCTTCAGCGAACGTGGCACAGTCTGAGTCCTCTTGATCCGTTTGGCGCGGAACCGCGGCCCTTATTTCCTGCCGCGGGCGCGTACGATCATACGATCGGTGCGCTTGTTGGAACGCGTCTTGTAACCCTTGGTCGGTATGCCCCAAGGCGTGACCGGATGCCGGCCACCGCTGGTACGACCCTCGCCACCACCATGCGGGTGATCGACCGGGTTCAT
The DNA here is from genome assembly GCA_035331685.1 of Pseudomonadales bacterium. Lineage (GTDB taxonomy): Bacteria > Pseudomonadota > Gammaproteobacteria > Pseudomonadales > UBA5518 > UBA5518. The sequence goes on along the minus strand of DAOLKH010000018.1, from coordinate 1,907 downwards.
CACGACGCCGCGCACCGTAGGACGCACTCCACGCCAGCGCTTTGCACCGGCCTTGCCGAGCGAGCGCAGGTTGTTCTCGGCATTCGATACTTCGCCCAGCGTCGCACGGCAATCGACCAGGACCTTGCGCATCTCGCCAGACCGCAGGCGCAACGTCGCGTATTGGCCCTCGCGGGCCACCAACTGCACACCGGCTCCGGCACTGCGCGCGAGTTGCGCACCCTTGCCCGGCTTCATCTCGATGCAATGCACCACAGAGCCCAGCGGAATGTTGCGCAGCGGCAGCGTGTTGCCTTCCTTGATCGGCGCAGCTTCGCCGGACAGCAGCTCGTCGCCTGCCTTCATGTTGCGCGAGGCGATCACGTAGCGACGCTCGCCGTCGCGGTACAGCAGCAGCGCGATGTGGGCCGTGCGGTTCGGATCGTACTCGACGCGCTCCACGCATGCCGGAATGCCATCCTTCGCGCGCTTGAAATCGATCACGCGGTAATGCTGACGGTGGCCGCCACCCTGGTGGCGCACCGTGATGCGTCCGGAGTTGTTGCGCCCGCCATGCCTGCCCTGTGCTTCGAGCAGGGCACGATGCGGTGCCCCCTTGTGCAGGTTCGCATTGCTGACCTGCACGACGAAACGCCTGCCCGGCGAAGTCGGCTTTTTCTTTACGACTGCCATCTTCCCAGCTCCCGATTAGTCCGTAACCGTGAAGTCGATGTCCTGACCGGCCTCGAGCCTGACGTAGGCCTTCTTCCAGTCGGAACGCTTCGCGACGCCGTTGCGATTCAGCTTCACCTTGCCCTTGACGTTCAGGACGCTCACATCGAGAACCTTCACCTTGAACAACTGTTCCACCGCGGTGCGGATCTCCGGCTTGGTCGCATTTCGCGCCACGCGGAACACGTACTGGTTGGCGCGCTCGGCCACCGCCGTGCTCTTTTCCGAGACGTGCGGTCCGAGCAGGACGCTGAACACTCTCTCCTGATTCATCCCAGCATCTCCTCGAACTTGCGCAGCGCCGGCACGGTCACGACCACCTTCTCGTAGGTCACCAGGCTGACCGGATCGACCCCGGCCACGTCCCGGACCTCGACGTGAGGCACGTTGCGCGCCGCCAGATACAGATTGCGGTCGACTTCGTCAGCGACGATCAGCGCCTCGTCGAGTCGGTATCCGGCAAGCTGCTGCGTCAGCAGTTTCGTCTTCGGCTCGGCCACATCGAAGGACTCAACCACCACCAGACGCTGCTGGCGCGCCAGCTCGGAGAGGATCGAACGCATCGCCGCCCGATACATCTTGCGGTTCAGCTTCTGCGCATGGTCCTGCGGCACGGCAGCAAAGGTCACGCCACCGCTGCGCCACAGCGGGCTGCGGGTGCTGCCTGCCCGGGCACGACCCGAACCTTTCTGCTTCCACGGCTTGCGGCCGCCACCGCTCACTTCCGAGCGGTTCTTGTGCTTGCGCGACCCCTGCCGGCCGGCCGCGAGATACGCGACGACTGCCTGATGCACCAGGTCTTCGTTGAAATCCCGGGCGAAAGTCGCATCGGACACCTGCACGGTGCCGGCGGACGCATTGCCAGGAGCGGTGATACTCAATTCCATGCGTATGTACTCCCAGCGATCCTCAGGCTTTCTCGGCCGGACGCACGACCACGTCGGCCCCCGGTGCGCCCGGAATGGCTCCCTTGACGAGCAGCAGGTTGCGTTCGGTGTCCACACGCACGACCTCGAGCGTCTGCACGGTGACGTTCGCATCACCCATGTGACCCGCCATCTTCTTGCCCTTGAACACCCGGCCCGGCGACTGGTTCTGACCGATCGAACCCGGGGCCCGATGCGAGCGCGAATTGCCGTGGGTAGCGTCCTGCATGCTGAAATTCCAGCGCTTGACCACTCCCTGGAAGCCCTTGC
>DAOLKH010000017.1:0-11471 GCA_035331685.1 Pseudomonadales bacterium | reverse complement strand
CGGCAATGCTGTGGCCTGCGCTCGCCAGGCGCGTGGAATCACTCATGAAGCGCGCGCAGTTGCCCGCGCCGGCTGCCATCAGCGAAGCAGCGCCCGAGGTGATCGTCACGCAATGCCGCCGCACGGTGATTCCGCGCCGCTTCTCGACGCCGATGCGCGAGATCTGGGAGCTGCAGCAGCGCCTGCTCGCGCGTCGTTCGCCGCAGAAACTCGCCGCGCACCCACGCTTCCGTGCCGCCTATGACTTCGTGCTGCTGCGCGAGCAGGCTGGCGAGCAGCTCGACGGTGCCGGCGACTGGTGGACCCGGTTCCAGAATGGCGAAAGCGTCGGCACCGCGCCAACGAGCCAACGACGGCGCCGGCGGCGACGTTCCCCTGGACGCAACCGCGCGGATGGTGACTGAACATCGCGCATGGATCGCACTGGGGGCGAACCTCGGTGACATCCGATCGAATCTGCGCGCCGCGCTCGCCGCACTCGCCGCCTTTCCCGGCAGTCGCCTCGTCACGGTGAGTCCCTGGTACCGCAGCCGGGCAGTAGGGCCCGGCGATCAGCCCGACTACATCAACGGCGTGGTCGAACTGCGCACTGCACTCACGCCACACGCATTACTGGCCGAGCTGCACCGCGTCGAGCGTGCAGCGGGTCGCGTACGTGATGAACGCTGGGGGCCGCGTACGCTCGACCTCGATCTGCTGCTGTTCGACTCGCTGGTGCTCGCCGACAGCGAGCTCGTGCTGCCTCACGCCCGGCTCACCGAACGCAACTTCGTGGTATTCCCCCTGTTCGACATAGCGCCCGGATTGCGCCTGCCGGGCGGTACCACCATCGCCACACTGCGCGAGCGACTCGATGATGCGGGCCTGCTTGCGGTGTTCGCCAACCTGGAACAACTTGATGACTAACCGCACCAGCGCATCTCACGCGCGCCCCATGGCGCCTCGATTCATCGCAGTCGAAGGTCCGATCGGTGCCGGCAAGACCACGCTTGCGCGCCGACTGGCCGAGAGTTTCGGGCACGAAGCAATGCTCGAACAGGCGCAGGAGAACCCCTTTCTGGAGAGCTTCTATCGCGATCGCGCCCGCAACGCACTTGCCACACAGCTCCATTTCCTGATCCAGCGTGCACGCCAGCTCGATTCGATACGCCAGTCGGACCTGTTCCAGAACGCACGGGTGAGCGACTACCTGATCGAAAAGGATCGCATGTTCGCGCGTGTGAACCTCGGCACCGACGAATTCGCACTCTACGAGACCGTGTTCGAGCGACTGGTGCCGAGCATCCCGCAACCCGACCTGGTGATTTATCTGCAGGCACCCACCGACGTGCTCGTCGAACGCATCCAGCGTCGCGGCATTCCGAGTGAGCAACTGATCGAACGCCGCTACCTCGAACAGCTGAACGAAGCGTACAGCCAGTTCTTCCATTACTACGACGAAGCACCCCTGCTTATCGTCAACGCGGCCGCTATTGACTTCGCAAATGACGAAAACCACTATACCGAGCTCGTCGATTACCTGCTGAATGTCCGCGCCGGCAGACAGTATTTCAATCCCACCTTCTTCTGAGCGGGACGCAGGAAATGAAGGGAGTCACGATCCGGACGTTGCAGGCGATGAAGCGCGATGGCCAGCGCTTCTGCTGTGTCACTGCCTACGATGCAAGCTTCGCGCGCACGGCGGCCCTGGCTGGCATCGAGACCATTCTGGTCGGCGATTCGCTCGGCATGGTGCTGCAGGGACACTCCAGCACGATTCCCGTCACCGTCGAGGAAATGGCCTATCACACCCGCTGTGTCGCACGCGGCGCGGCGAGTGCGCTGGTGATCGGAGACATGCCGTTCATGAGCTATGCAACGCCCGAACAGGCCATGCACAGCGCGACTGCGCTGATGCAGGCCGGTGCACAGGTGGTCAAGCTCGAAGGTGGTGCGTGGCTCGCGGCAACCGTGAACCTGCTTGCGGAGCGTGGCGTGCCCGTGTGCGCACACCTGGGACTGACGCCGCAATCGGTGAACAGTTTTGGCGGCTTCGTGGTGCAGGGTCGCGATCCGGCTGCGGCGCAGCGTATCGCCGAAGATGCACGCACACTTGCGGACGCTGGCGCAGCGCTGCTGGTGCTCGAATGCGTGCCACGCGCACTGGCTGCGGAAATCACCCGTACGGTGAGCATCCCGGTGATCGGAATCGGCGCCGGTGCCGCCACCGATGCGCAGGTGCTGGTCATGCACGACATGCTGGGCATGAACCCTCGTCCTCCACGCTTCGTGCAGAACTTCATGACCGAGGGCCGCGACATCGCCGGCGCTTTCGCCGCCTACGCTGCCGCCGTCCGTGACGGCAGTTTTCCGCGCCCGGAACATGGATTCGACTGAAGGGCACCAGGGCACGGAGACATCACCATGCTGATTTGCAGGACTTTTGCCGAGATCCGCGATGCGGTCGGCGAGTGGCGCCGCTCGGGCGAGAGCGTCGTGTTCGTGCCAACGCTCGGCAACCTTCACGACGGCCACCTGCAACTGGTCGAACTCGGTGCAAGGCACGGCAACCGGGTCGTCGTCAGCATCTTCGTGAACCAGTTGCAGTTCGGCAGGAACGAAGATTACGCCCTCTATCCGCGCACGCTCGACGCCGACGTCGAAAAGCTGCGCAGCGTCGGTGCCAGCGCACTGTTCTGCCCGAGCGATGCCGAGGTGTACCCGAACGGCATCGAGCAGCAGACGACGGTCACGGTCCCGACGATGACTGACATCCTCTGCGGTGCGACGCGACCGGGACACTTCACCGGTGTCACCACGATCGTGACCAAGCTGTTCAATATCGTGCAGCCCGACAAGGCCGTGTTCGGCATCAAGGATTTCCAGCAGCTCGCTGTCGTCAGACGCATGGTGCAGGATCTCTGCCTGCCGATCGAAATCATCGAGGCGCCGGTGGCACGCGCCGACGACGGGCTCGCGCTCAGCTCGCGTAACGGCTACCTGAATGCGCGCGAACGCGCCATCGCACCGGCGCTGTATCGCACGCTGCTCGGCGTGCGCGAGGCGATCGCCGCCGGCGAGCGCGATTACGCATTGCTCGAGGCACGCGCACACCTCGGGCTGCTGGAGGCCGGCATGCGCCCGGACTATTTCTCGGTGCGCGCCGCGAAGACACTGGAACCCGCCGGTTCAGAGGATCACGATCTGGCGATCCTCGCTGCGGCCTGGCTGGGCCGCACCAGGCTGATCGACAACGTGACCATCCGCATCGCGAGCTGAGGGCCTGCCGGTGCCCGGCAGTCGTGATGTGCGCAAGATCGATAACGGAGTACGCATGACGACCGACAAGATCTACCCTGTCCTGCCCACCGCACGGGACCGTACATTCATCGATGAAGCCGCATACCGGCGCCTCTACGAGGAATCGCTGCGTGACCCCGACACATTCTGGGCCCGTCAGGCCGACGAGTTCCTGAGCTGGGAACGTCGCTGGGATCATGTGTATCGCGGCGATCTCGCGCGCGGCGAGACATCCTGGTTCGGGGGAGCGCGGCTCAACGTCGCCTACAACTGCATCGACCGTCATCTCGCCATGCACGGCGAGCGCGTTGCGATCCTGTGGGAAGGCGACTCGCCGGGGCGCGACGCGCGCATCACGTACCGCGAACTGCACGAACGCGTGTGCCGGCTCGCGAACGCGTTGAAGGCGCGCGGCGTACGCAAGGGTGACCGCGTCTGTATCTACCTGCCGATGATTCCGGAAGCTGCCTACGCGATGCTCGCCTGCGCACGCATCGGCGCCGTGCATTCGGTGGTCTTCGGCGGATTCTCGCCCGGGTCACTGAGGGATCGCATCCTCGACACCGACTGCAACGTGCTGATCACTGCCGACGAGGGCCTGCGTGGCGGCAAGCGCATTCCGTTGAAGGCCAACGCCGACACCGCGCTCGCCGAATGCCCCGGCGTGCACACCTGCCTCGTCGTGCGGCACACCGGAGGCGAGATCGCGTGGCTGTCGCCACGCGACGCGTGGTATCAGGATCTGGTCGAAGCGGCTTCGCCGGAGTGCCCTCCCGAATGGATGGACGCCGAAGACCCGCTGTTCATCCTGTATACATCGGGATCGACCGGCAAGCCCAAAGGGGTGTTGCACACCACGGCAGGCTACCTGCTGCAAACCGCGATGACGCATCGCTACGTCTTCGACTGCCACGACGGCGACATCTACTGGTGCACGGCTGACGTCGGCTGGGTCACCGGACACTCGTACATCGTCTACGGCCCGCTCACGAACGCAGCCACCACGCTGATGTTCGAGGGTGTGCCCACCTGGCCGACGCCGGCGCGCTGCTGGGAAATCATCGACAAGTACCAGGTCGACATCTTCTATACGGCGCCGACTGCAATCCGTGCGCTGATGGGGCTTGGCGACGAACACGTACGCAGGACTTCGCGTGCCAGCCTGCGGCTGCTCGGCTCGGTGGGCGAACCGATCAACCCCGAGGCGTGGGAGTGGTATCAGCGCGTCGTCGGTGATGGTCGCTGTCCGGTGATCGACACCTGGTGGCAGACGGAAACCGGCGCGATCATGATCTCGCCGCTGCCGGGTGCCATCGCGCTCAAGCCAGGCTCGGCGACGCTGCCGTTCTTCGGTGTGGCACCGGCACTGATCGACGCCGAGGGTCGCGTCATCGAGGGCGAAGGCAGCGGCAACCTGGTGATCGCGCGTTCGTGGCCGGCACAGATCCGCACGGTGTACGGCGACCATGAGCGGATGCTGACGACCTATCTGCGCACCTACCCCGGCTATTACTTCAGCGGCGACGGTGCGCGTCGCGATGCGGATGGTTACTACTGGATCACCGGACGTGTCGACGACGTGATCAACGTCTCGGGACACCGGCTCGGCACGGCAGAAGTCGAAAGCGCGCTGGTGCTGCATCCAGCGGTGGCCGAGGCGGCGGTCGTCGGCTTCCCGCACGACATCAAGGGACAGGGGATCTACGCCTACGTCACGCCGATGCACGACGTGGAGCCGGACGATGCGCTGCGGCGCGAACTGCTCGAACTGGTCAGCCAGCAGATCGGCGCCATCGCGCGCCCCGACGTGATCCAGTGGGCACCTGGTCTGCCGAAGACGCGTTCGGGCAAGATCATGCGTCGCATCCTGCGCAAGGTGGCAGCCAACGAGCTCGATTCGCTCGGCGACACCACCACGCTGACCGACCCGACGGTGGTGCAGGAACTGATAGAGCATCGCCACCAGCCATAGGGCGGCACTGTCGGGGCAATACCCGGCCGGAAACAACCGCACCCCTGCGGCGCCGCCCCCTGATTCGAAGGCGTCGCCGCGTGGTGGAGTGCAGCCCGCGGGATCAGCCGACGGAACCGGCCTCGCCGTCGTTGTCGTCGACTTCCTTCATGCTCAGCTTGATGCGACCGCGCGGGTCCACGTCCAGCACCTTGACGCGCACTTCCTGGCCTTCCTGCAGCACATCGCTCACGTTCTCGATGCGGCGGTTGGCGATCTGCGAAATGTGCACCAGGCCATCCTTGCCGGGCAGGATCGTGACGAAGGCACCAAAATCGACGATGCGCGCCACCGTTCCGGTGTACACCTCACCGATCTTCGCTTCGGCCGTGATCGTCTGCACGCGCTCGAGCGCAGCGTCACGCGAAGCAGCGTTCTCGCCGTAGATGCGCACCGTGCCGTCGTCGGAGATGTCGATCGAGGCACCGGTCTCCTCCGTGATGCCGCGGATCGTCGCACCACCCTTGCCGATCACGTCGCGGATCTTGTCGGTATCGATGCGGATCATGACCATCTGCGGTGCGTTGTCCGAAACGCTGTCGCGCGACGCCGAGATGGCACGGCTCATTTCGCCAAGGATGTGCAGACGTGCGTGGCGCGCCTGCTCCAGCGCGGCCTCCATGATCTCTTCCGTGATGCCCTGGATCTTGATGTCCATCTGCAGCGCGGTCACGCCCTCGGCCGAACCCGCCACCTTGAAGTCCATGTCGCCGAGATGGTCCTCGTCACCGAGGATATCGGTGATCACCGCGAACTTGTTGCCTTCCTTGACCAGACCCATCGCGATGCCGGCCACCGGCGCCTTCAGAGGAATGCCGGCGTCCATCATCGCCAGGCTGGCGCCGCAGACGGTCGCCATCGAACTCGAGCCGTTCGACTCCGTGATCTCGGAGACCACACGGATGCTGTACGGGAAATCATCGACCGACGGCAGCATCGCCGCCACGCCGCGACGCGCGAGGCGTCCGTGGCCGATCTCGCGCCGGCCCGGTGCGCCGATGCGCCCGCACTCGCCCACCGAGTACGGCGGGAAGTTGTAGTGCAGCATGAACGTGTCCTTGTACTCACCGTGCAGCGCATCGATGATCTGCGCATCACGCTGGGTACCGAGCGTGGCGACCACGATCGCCTGCGTCTCGCCGCGGGTGAACAATGCCGAGCCATGCACGCGCGGCAGGAAGCCGACCTCGGACACGATCGGACGCACCGTCTTCAGGTCACGACCATCGATGCGTGGCTTGCCGTTCACGATGCGCTCGCGAACGATCTTCTTCTCCAGCTTGCCGAACGCAGCAGCGACCGTCTCTGCAGGAACACCCTCGCTCGCCAGTGAGGCAACGGCAGCATCGCGCAGTTCGCCGACACGCGCGTAGCGCGTCTGCTTCTCGATGATCCGGTAGGCCTCGCCGATGTCGTGCGCAAAACGTTCGCGCAACTGCTCGGCCAGCTCGGCGTTTTCCACTGCCGGCGTCCACTCCCAGCGTGGCTTGCCCGCCTCGGCGGCAAGTTCCTGGATCGCCTTGATCACAACCTGCATTTCCTGGTGAGCGAACAACACCGCGCCCAGCATCTGGTCCTCGGTCAGCTCCTGCGCTTCGGACTCGACCATCAGCACCGCTTCCGCCGTGCCCGCGACGACCATATCGAGTGCGGATTCACGCATCGCGGCGTAGCTCGGGTTCAGCAGATAGCCTTTTTCCGTCGTGAAGCCGACGCGTGCGGCACCGATCGGTCCGTCGAACGGAATTCCCGAAACGGCCAGCGCGGCCGAGGTTCCGATCATCGCGGCGATATCGGGGTCCGTGGTCCGGCAGGTCGAGAGCACGGTGCACAGCACCTGCACCTCGTTGCGGTAGCCGGCAGGGAACAGCGGACGAATCGGACGATCGATCAGCCGCGAGGTCAGCGTTTCCTTCTCCGACAGACGTCCTTCACGCTTGAAGAACCCGCCGGGGATCTTGCCGGCTGCAAAGGTCTTCTCGACGTAGTGCACCGACAGCGGGAAGAATCCCTGGTCGGCCCTGGGGTTCCTGTCGCCGACCACGGTGGCCAGCACCGTGATCTGGTCCATGGTGACGAGCACCGCGCCGGTCGCCTGGCGCGCAATGCGGCCAGTCTCCAGCGTGACGGTGTGCTCACCGTACTTGAATGTTTTTCTTACAGGTTTCACAAAAAATCCTCCACAGTCGACCGGCATCCACCGGCCGTTGAATGTTCATGCGATGTCGCGACGAGCGATCAGCGGCGCAGGCCGAGCCGTCCGATCAGTGCAGCGTAGCGCTGCGGGTCCTTGCGCTTCAGGTAGTCGAGCAGGTTGCGTCGCTGGTTGACCATGCGGATCAAACCACGGCGCGAGTGATGGTCCTTCTTGTGCTCGCCGAAATGCCCTTGGAGCTTGTCGATGTTCGCGCTCAGCAGCGCTACCTGTACTTCCGGCGAACCCGTGTCGCCCTCCTTGAGCTGATAATTCTTGACGATGGTCGCCTTCTCTTCTGCAGACAGTGCCATTTTCCAGTCCTCTTGATGATCAATATGCCCATGGCGGCAACGTGCCGCCGCAAACGGAATCCGGGCCGCGCATATTTGCAGCCGGATCGCCACCACGGCCGTCGTCCGCATGCCTTGCGGCGACAGCCATTCCCTTGCGCCACGCATACTACGTGGCGCCCATCCTGCGCGGAGCGATGCAGCGGTCGTCGCGCACCTCGCCCACTCCCCTGAACTTCCCGTCTTCGCTCGCGATGCGCACCAGCCCCGGCGCTGGCAACCGCGATGCCATCACGGACTGGCCCTGCGCGAGATAGAAGCAGCTCGCCTCCGCGAGCCGCACCTCGGGCAGGTGTGCCAGCGCACGCTCTGCAGGCAGCAGCAGGCGGTCGAGCTCCTCGAATGCGCGCTCGGCACGCAAGGCCTCCAGGCGCTCCAGCGTGATTGCATCTGCGTCCCGGAACGGACCGGCCTGACTGCGGTGCAACCTCGCCACGTGCGCGCCGCAACCGAGTGCGGCACCGATGTCCTCCGCAAGCACGCGCACGTAGGTGCCCTTGCTTGCCAGCACGCGCAGGCGCAGCTCCGCACGCTCACCCGCGCGAAATTCCAGTCGCTCCAGCGCATGGATCGTGACACGTCGCGCTTCACGCTCCACCGTCTCGCCCTTGCGCGCAAGCTCGTACAGCGGCACACCGCCACGCTTCAGCGCGGAGTACATCGGTGGCACCTGCTCGATGTCGCCGCGAAAGCGTGCGAGCACCGCATCGAGCGCGGTCTCTTCCACCGCCGCGGCGCTGCGCTCGGCGAGCACCGCCCCGTCGGCGTCACCGGTATCGGTGGTGACTCCCAGGCACAGTGTCGCCACGTATTCCTTGTCCGAATCGAGCAGGAACTGCGACCACTTCGTCGCCTCCCCGAAGCACAGCGGCAACACACCGGTCGCCAGCGGATCGAGGCTGCCCGTGTGCCCCGCCTTGCGCGCGAAGTAGACTCCCTTCACCCGCTGCAGCGCCGCGTTCGACGTCATTCCTGCCGGCTTGTCGAGCACCAGAATGCCGTCGACCCGACGCGCGTTGCTGCGCTTTTTCAATCAGTGCCCCTCATCGCCCTCATCGCCTTCATCGTGTGCGTGGCGCTCGCGATCGTCCGCCACCGCACGCTCGATCAGGTCCGACATCTGTCTCCCGCGCACGACACCGGAGTCGTAGACGAAGCGAAGCCGCGGCACCGTGCGCATGCGTGCGTCGTGTGCGATCTGGCTGCGCAGGAAACCCGCCGCGCGATTCAGCACCTCCAGCGGTTCGAGTGCCTCCCGGGCCGAATCCAGCCCCATGAAGGTCACGAACACCGTTGCATACGCAAGGTCGCGACTCACCTCGACCTCGTTCACGCTGGCCATGCCGATGCGCGGATCGCGGATCTCGCGCTGCAGCAGGCGCGCCAGTTCCTGGCGCAGATAGTCGGCAACCCGCTGCGTACGACCAAATTCGCGCGCCATCGGTACTCCCTCCCGCCGCCGTCACAGCGTGCGGGCAATCTCGCGCACGCTGTAGACCTCGATCTTGTCGCCCACGCGCACATCGTTGTAGTTGCGCACGCCGATACCACACTCGAACCCGTGGCGCACGTCCGCGACGTCTTCCTTGAAGCGACGCAACGACTCCAGCTCGCCCTCGTAGATCACTATGTTGTCGCGCAACACACGGATCGGCTTGTGGCGGTACACCGTTCCCTCGACGACCATGCAACCGGCAACCGTACCGAACTTCGGTGAACGGAACGTATCGCGCACCTCCGCGATGCCGAGGATTTCCTCGCGCATCTCGGGGCTGAGCATGCCCCCAAGCGCCTTCTTCACGTCGTCGATCAGGTCGTAGATCACGCCGTAGTAGCGCAGATCCACACCTTCGCGCTCGGCCAGACGGCGCGCCGCAACGTCTGCCCGCACGTTGAAGCCGAACAGCACCGCGCTGGTCGTGATCGCGAGATTCACGTCCGTCTCGGTGATTCCTCCAACCGCACCGGCCACCACGTTCACCCGCACTTCCTCGTTGCCGAGCTCTGCCAACGAGGACTGGATCGCCTCGAGCGAACCGCGCACGTCGGCCTTGACCATGACGTTGAGCGTCTTCGCTTCCTTGGCCATGTCGGCAAACATCGTGTCGAGCCGCGGCCCCTGGCGATGGGCCAGCTTGGACTGGCGGCGCTTCATCTCGCGTTGCTGTGCGATCTCGCGCGCCTGCCGTTCACTCTCGAGCACGATGAACGAATCGCCGGCATCCGGCGTACCGTCCAGCCCGAGGATCTCCACCGGAATCGATGGTCCTGCATCGTCGATCGCGCGTCCGGCTTCGTCGAGCATCGCACGCACACGTCCAAACTGCGTACCGGCAAGCACGATCTGGCCCGACTTCAGCACACCGCGCTGCACCAGCAGCGAGGCCACCGAACCGCGCCCCTTGTCGAGCCGCGATTCGATCACCATACCCTGCGCGGGAACGTCACGCGGCGCCGTCAACTCGAGCACCTCGGCCTGCAACAGGATCGCATCGAGCAGCTCGTCGATACCCTGGCCGGTGTGCGCCGAGACTTCGGCAAACTGCGTATCGCCACCCCATTTTTCGGAGATCACGCCGTGCTGCGACAGTTCGCTGCGCACACGCTCGGGATCAGCCGATGGCTTGTCCATCTTGTTGATCGCAACCACCAGCGGCACGTTCGCCGCACGCGCATGCTGGATCGCTTCCTCGGTCTGCGGCATCACCCCGTCGTCGGCTGCAACCACCAGCACCACGATATCGGTGCTCTGCGCGCCGCGCGCACGCATCGCGGTAAATGCCGCGTGGCCGGGCGTATCGAGGAACGTCACCATGCCGTGGCCAGTTTCGACGTGATACGCACCGATATGCTGCGTGATGCCGCCGGCTTCGCCGTGTGCGACGCGCGTCTCGCGGATGTAGTCCAGCAACGAGGTCTTGCCGTGGTCGACGTGACCCATCACGGTCACCACCGGTGCGCGCGGCTCCGGCGTTCCTTCGACGCCGGTCGCCTTCTCCAGGTCTTCCTCGAAAGCGTCCTCGCGCAACAGCCGTACCGTATGCCCCATTTCCTCCACGACCAGCGTCGCCGTTTCCTGGTCGAGCGTCTGGTTGATCGTCGCCATCACGCCGAGCTTCATCAGCTCCTTGATGACGGCGGTGGATTTCACCGACATCTTCTGCGCCAGTTCGCCGACCGTGATGGATTCCGGCAATGCAACTTCGTACACCATCTTGTCCGTGGGCAGCTCGAAGCCGTGTTTCAGGTGCTCCGCGTGCGCGGGCTTCAGCTCCCGGCTCTTGCGCTCGCGACGCAGTGCAGCCGCCTCGGCTGCCTCGTATTCGGACTCCGACATCGGAATTGCGGTCGGGCGCAGCAGCGCTTCGCGCTCCCACGAGTTGCCACGCGCACTTTTCTTCCGCGGCTTCTCGGCCTCACCGCTGTCGTCACGCCGGCGCGCACCACGTGCCGGCGGCTTCGCTGCCGGCGCACCACCACCAGGACCGCCACCAGGACGCGGGGCACGTGGCGCTGCGGGTGCTGCAGGGCGCGCAGCAGCACCTTCCGGACGCGCCGTCGGCTGCGGCTCGGCACGCTTGCGGGCGATCACGTCGTAGGTGCCCTCCGTGCCGCTGGCGGTGAGGGCCCGCAG
>DAOLKH010000016.1:0-11581 GCA_035331685.1 Pseudomonadales bacterium | reverse complement strand
AACTGTTTCTCGCACAATCCCGCCGAAGGCAAATGGACGCGCATGCACCAGATGCAGGTCAATGGAAAGACCTGGGATATCACCGCAGAGGACCTGCTGAACCTTGCAAAAACCTACGACATCCGTCGCCCAAGGGAAAAACTCCAGCTGATTATCGATGCCGTTGGGCGCTGGCCGGAGTTTGCAGAAAAAGTCGGGGTGCCAGCGGCGGAAGTTCACCGGATCAGCAAGTTCCATCCGGCATGGATGAAGGTGACGCCACTGCCGTCCATGTGACATAACGCCAGGTCGGGAGCCATCCCGCCGCATCGTATCCGCCGGCTCAGCGCCCGGTCTCGAACCGCGGCGCGAGCAGATGGTGGAGCACGAAAGCAACAATGTAGGCGAAGGCGCAGTACTGCAACAGATCGGTATACGCCATCGCCTCGTTGCCGCGCTCTTTCCAGACATCCAGCATGCGCCCACAAAAGATCGGGAACAGCATCCCGCCGATCGCACCGGCGCAGCTGCCCAGCCCGATCACCGAAGCAACCGCGTGCTGCGGGAACATATCGGAAACCGTGGTGAACAGGTTGGCTGACCAGGCCTGGTGAGCGGAGCCGGCCAGCGCAATCAACAGCACGGCGGGCCAGACGTCCACGCGGGTCGCGAACAGTACCGGCAGCACGCACAACGCGAACAGCAGCAGCCCCGACTTGCGTGCCCGGGTCACCGACCAGCCACGCGTCGTCAGGTAACCCGTGATCCAGCCACCGGCGATGCTCAACACCGTGACGATCGCGTAGATCGCCACCAGCTTGTCCCAGCTCTTGCGAATCGCGAGGCCATGGGTCTTCAGGAAAAAATCGGGCAACCAGATCAGGAAGAACCACCAGACTGGATCGGTGAGGAACTTCGCAACCAGGAATGCCCAGGTCCGACGCATGCCGAGCAGCGCGAACCACGACTGCGCAGGCTGTGTACCCGCATCGGCGGCATCGCCGGTGATATGCGCGCGCTCCGCGGCCCCCAGTCGGCGCGAGCGCGCAGGATCGTCGTACAGCGGCAACCAGGCGAACAGCCAGACGATCCCCGCAGCACCTGCCAGCACGAACGCTGCCTGCCAACCCCACGTCAGTGCGATCAGGGGCACCACGGCAGGCGCCAGGATCGCGCCGACGTTCGAGCCGGCATTGAACAGGCTGGTGGCAAAGGCGCGCTCACGCACCGGGAACCATTGCGTCACCGCCTTGATCGCCGAGGGGAAATTGCCCCCCTCGCCAAGCCCGAGCCCGACCCGCGCCGCCAGGAAGCCGCCGAAGCTGCCGGCAAAGACGTGCGCGACTGCCATCGCACTCCAGACCCCGATCGACAACGCATAGCCGATACGGGTGCCGTGGCGGTCGACGAGCCAGCCAAAAAACAGCAGGCTCAGCGCATAGGCCCCCTGGAATGCCGAATTGACCAGGCCAAACTCGGTGGCACTCCAGCCGATCTCGGCATCGAGCATCTCCTTGACCAGCGACAGGATCTGGCGATCGACGTAGTTGATCGTGGTGGCGAAGAACAGCAGCGCGCAGATCAGCCAGCGGAAGCGGCCGATCTCTGGCACGGGGGCGCGCCGCGACACGCCGTTCACCGCTGCGACGCTGCGCGCGCGGTCCACAGTTCGCGCAGCGTGTGCGCCGCGAGTTTCGGCCGGCGGTCACGCGTGAACACGCCCTTGTGGTTGAGTCCACCGGCACGCATGATGCCCTGTGCGGTGCGGAAGTCGGCAAACGCCCACGGGTGCGTGCCGATCACCCACGGGTAGCGCGCCACCGTCTGCATGTAGACCTTCATCATGTCCGACTGGTATTCCTCGCTCCACATCTCTGCCGGCTGCGCATGCACGCCCGGCAAGGTGTCCGCGCCAAACTCGGTCAGCACGATCGGCTTGTGGTGCCGCGCGTGCAGGCGCTCGAGCTCCTTCGCCAGCGCCGTCGCGGCCACGTCTTCGAGCTGGCCGAGACCGTCGTAATACCAGCCGAAATAGACGTTCGTGAACACGAGATCGGCGAGATCGATCCATTCGTCGGGACCACGGCCGACGCTGACCAGACTGACGGGCCGGGTGGGGTCGGCCGCACGCGCCTGCTCGAACAGCGGACGGAAGAAATTCGTGCCCGCATCCACCGCCTGCTTGCGTGCAACCGGATCGCGGATGAACGCCAGCGTGACTCCCGGTTCGTTTGCCAGCGACCAGACGATCACGCTCGGGTGATTCTTGTCGCGCGCCTGCAGCTCGGTGATCACGTTGGCGAGTTGCTCGTGACGCGCTGCGACGATTTCGGGCTTGTCCATGAAGCCAAGGCTGACCGCCGGCGTCTCGTCGATGACCAGCAGCCCGTATTCATCCGCAAGCTGCATGGCCTCGTCGGAGTACGGATAGTGCGAGGTGCGGAAGCTGTTGGCACCGATCCACTTCAACAGCTCGAAATCGCGCACGATCACCGGAATGTCGAGACCACGTCCGTGGATCGGGAAATCCTCATGCTTGCCAAAACCGGCAAGAAATACCGGTTTGCCGTTCAGCAGCAGTTGATCGCCGCGCACTTCCACGGTCCGCACGCCGATCTTCATCCGGTACTCGTCGATGACCTCGTCACCCAGCGTGACACCGAGCCGATAAAGATGCGGATCGTCGGTACTCCAGGCACGCACGTGTGGAATGCGTATCCGCACGCTGCCGCGCCCGTTCTGCAGCGTCGTCGCCGCGACAATGGGCTGCGCGGAATCGATACGCACCTGTGCCGGTCCGCTCCAGCCGTCGCTGGCGAGAATCTCGACGTCGACCACACCCTCGTCACGCTCGAAGCCGGTACGCACGGTCAGGTCGCTGATATGCGTGTGCGGCGTCGAGAACAGCAGCACCGGCCGATGCAGCCCGGAGTACGGGAAGAAGTCGTAGGTCACTCCAGGAAAGCCCCCGAAGCCAGCGAATCCGCCCGATGAGTCTGCCGGCGGCGCGCCCGCGGGAACGCGTTCCTGCAGCAATTTGTTCTCGACCATCACGACCAGCCGATTGGGTCCGTCGGCGCGCAGGGATGCACTGATGTCGAACTCGAATGGCAGATGCCCCCCTGCATGCTCTCCGAGCAGTACGCCGTTCAGCCACACTTTCGCCCTATAGCTTGCAGCGCCGAAACGTATCCCGACGCGACGCTCGTGCCATGCCGGATCGACGTCGAACTCGGTCTGATACCACGCGGTACCGAAATAATTGCGTGCATCGTCGAACAGCTCGTTCCAGCTGGCCGGTACCGCCACCGGCCGTCCGCCATCGAAACCCTTGCTCCAGCCCGCTGCCTCGCCCGCATCTTCGCGGTCGAGACGGAACTCCCAGATCCCGGAAATATCGCGCGTCTGGCGCGTGCTGCTGGTGTGCGGGTACAGCGGCGCGGTCGCAACGGCAGATGTCGCGGCAAATGCTGCCGACCCGGGTAGCGATCCTGCCACGAGGCCGAGTGCACAGACGACACCGCACAGAAAACGACGTGCGGCCGAGCGCTTGGCAACTGCGTGCGAACCGTGAACGAACGCTGCCGGTGCGCTGCACACGGCCATGTGCTCGGTACGAGGGTGGTTCCAGAACATGTGGCTACTCCTGTCTTGTTATGCAGTCAGCGGAAAGTCTTGCGCCGGCACGCGGCGCCTTGTTCATGATGCGTGCTCCGGTTCGCTGCGCGCCGCAAGCAGTCTGCGCACTGCGGTGCCTACACCCTGGCGGCGCAACACGTCGAGGTGCCCGACCAGTTCTGCACGAAACACGCGGTTGCACGGCAGTTTGCTGCCGAATATTTCGGACAGCGACAACAGCGCATCGACGATTGCAGTCGCGTCGCCTGCGGCACCGAGAGCGGTATCGAGGCGCGCCGCGAGCGGGTCATCCAGCGCACCGGGGCTGGAACGCGCGGCGTCGACGAACTGCATCCACGCCGCGACTGCGAGTGCGATCGCCTCGATGCCTTCGCCACGCGCGAGACGCTGCTCGGCCGCCGGCAACAGGCGTTGCGGCAGTTTCTGCGATCCATCCATCGCGATCTGCAGCAGTCGGTGCTGCAAGGTCGAATTGGCAAACCGCTCGAGCAGCGCGCTGCAGTAAGCGGCGTGGTCGAAACCCGGGATCGGCGGCAGCGTCGGCTGCAGTTCGTCTCTCATCAGAGACACGACCAGCACCCGCAGATCCGGATCGGCAATCACCTCGTGCACGAAGGTATGTCCGGCCAGCGTACCGAGGTACGCGAGTGTCGAGTGGCTGCCGTTCAACAGCCGCAGCTTTGCGAGTTCCCACGGTCGCACGTCGTCGACCAGCGTTGCTCCCGCGTGCTCTAGCGCCGGACGCCCGGCAGCGAAACGCTCCTCGATCACCCACTGCGTGAACGGTTCGGTGCGCACGAAACCTTCATCACGCAGACCGAGCACCTGCTCGCTCAGATCCAGGTCCGCAGCAGTGGTCGCCGGCACGATGCGATCGACCATCGACGACGGGAACGTCACCGTCTTTGCGATCCAGTCGGCGAGACCCTCGTCCTGCTGACGCGCCAGCGCATCGAGCACCGCGGCCGTGACCGCACCGTTGTGGGCCAGGTTGTCGCAACTGAGCACGCTCAGCGCCCCTGCCTTGTTCACGCGGCGCTGGCGCAGGCCCGCAAGCAACAGCCCCGGTGCCGAGCGCGGCGTGTCCGGGTGTGTAAGGTCGTGCGCGATATCGGGATGAGCACAATCCAGCCTGCCGCCTGCGTCACGGCAATAGCCTTTTTCCGTGATGGTCAGCGTAACCAGCCGGGTGCGTGCAGCGGCGATCGCCGCGATCACGGCGGCAGGATCCTGCGGGGCAACCAGCACGCGCTCGATGGAACCAATGATGCGCCGGCACGCACGGTGACCATCGGCCTCGAGCAGTGAGTACAGACCATCCTGCGGCTCGAGTTGGGCACGCACGGTCGCTGCGCGGCAGGACACACCGACGATGCGCCAGTCTCCTCCGGCACGCTCGATCGCCTCGTCTACGTACACCGCCTGATGCGCACGATGGAAGTTGCCGATGCCGAGGTGCACGATGCCAGCCCCGTGCTGCTCACGACGATAGCCGAAGCGGCGCACGGATGCAGGCAGACGCGTCAGCGCCGCGGGGTGCAGGCGTGCGTTCACAGGCGGTACGCCTTGCGCACCAGCGTGCCGGCGAGCTCCACGGCCAGCTCAGCCGCCTCGGTCTCGTCAAACTGGTGCTCGGCAACGAGTTCGGCCAGATAGCCGCAGTCGATGCGACGCGCGACATCGTGACGGGCCGGAATCGAGCAGAACGCACGCGTGTCGTCGTTGAAGCCGACGGTATTGTAGAAGCCGGCAGTCTCGGTGCACTGGCGGCGCATCCGGCGCATGCCCTCGGGGCTGTCGTGGAACCACCAGGCCGGACCGAGCCGCAGGCACGGGTAATGTCCGGCCAGTGGTGCGAGTTCCCGTGCGTAGTTGCTTTCATCGAGCGTGAAGAGGATCAGCGTGAGATCCCTTTCGTTGCCGTAGCGGTCGAGCAGCGGCTTCAGCGCATGGACGTAATCGCAGCGCTGCGGAATATCGGCGCCACGGTCGCGTCCGAACCGCCCGAACAGCCACGGGTTGTGGTTGCGGAACGATCCCGGATGCAGTTGCATCACCATGCCATCCTCGAGGCTCATGCCCGCCATCACGGTCAGCATATGGGCGCGGAACAGATCTGCATCCTCCGGCGTGCAGTCCACCGTGGCAACGCGTCGGTACAGCACTCGCGCCGCCGCCGGATCAAGGTCTGCGGTGCGCGCGCTCGGATGCCCGTGATCGGTTGAAGTCGCACCCATGGCGCGGAAGGCCGCGCGCCGGCGCCGCAACGCCTCGAGGTAGCCATCGTAACCGCCGGTATCGCAATCGGTGAGCCGACCGAGCTCGACGAGGTTCGTCCGAAAGTCTTCGTGCTCGGGGTCCAGAACCGGATCCGGCCGAAACGCGGTGATCACACGACCGCCCCAGCCCGAGGCGCGGATCGCCGCGTGTGCAGCGAGTTCGTCGAGCGGTGACTCGGTGGTTGCCAGCACCTCGATGCCGAAACGCTCGAACAGGGCGCGCGGCCGGAACCCGGCACGCGCCAGACACGCGTCGATGGTGTCGTAGTAAAGGTCTGCGGTCGTTGCGTCGAGACGGACCTCGAGGCCGAAGACCTCGGCGAAGACCCAGTCGAGCCACAAACGCGACGGTGTTCCCCTGAACAGATGGTAGTGCGCGCCGAAGGTGCGCCACGCCGTGCGCGCATCGCAGGCAACGCTGTCGCCGTCACGTACTGCCACACCAAGCCGTTCGAGCGCGACACCCTGGCTGTACAGCATCCGCAGCAGATAGTGGTCGGGGGCCAGCAGCAGCGCCGTCGGGTTCGGGAACGGGGCGTCGGTTGCGAACCAGGCCGGATCGCAATGACCGTGCGGGCTGATGATCGGCAATCCGGCGACGTGGGCATAAAGGCGCCGTGCAATCGCACGCGCCGTCGGATCGACCGGAAACAGGCGGTCCGGATGCAACACCAGCGCTTGCGCCATCAGTGCATCCCTGCCGAGAAGCGCCGGCGCCGTGCCTGCACCTGGGCCTGCGCATCGGCGAGCGCCTCCTGCTCGCTCGCGTCGAGCAGATAACTCAGCACGCGGCTCATATGCGTACGCATTGCCTCACGTGCAGCAACCGGGTCGCGGGTACGCAACGCATTGACGATCGCAGCGTGTTCGGCCACGACCGGCAGGTTGCCCTGCAACCTGCTGCTGCGAAACAGCGCCACACACTGGGGGCTCGAGTCACGCAGCTTCCACAGCGATTCCACCACCGATTGCAACGCGTTGTTGCGGGTTGCGCGTGCGATCGCGAGATGCAGCCGCCGGTCCGCATCCTCGCCATCGCCACGCCGGTTGCCTTCGTCGATGCCACGCACCAGCGCGTCCATCTCGTCGAGTTCCGCATCGGTGACCAGGGCTGCAGCCAGCGCCGCAACCTCGCTCTCGATCAGCATGCGCGCCTCGGTCAGCTCGAACGGCCCCACATCCAGCCTGACGGCAACATCGCCGACCGTAGGCACCGCACGCACGTAAACACCGGAACCGACCATCACCTCGACCAGACCCTGTGCCTCGAGCGCGGTGAGCGCCTCACGCACCGTGGTACGGCTCACCTTGTGCTGCGCTGCCAGTTCACGCTCTGCCGGAAGACGCTCCCCGACCTCGTAGACACCAGCCGCAATCTGCCCGGCGAGCCTGTCCGCCAGTTGACGGAACAGTCGGGTATTGCGTGCGGATACTGGTCGCATCGAAGAAATATCGCTCATTCCGGGCTCCCGAGCCGAAGGTCCATCCACTCTGGAATGTCCACTTCGGATGATCATAAGCATGAAGAATCGCATACGGCAATTGAATCTTGTCTGACCAAGTCATAAGCAAAGAGATCAATGCCACACGAACTCTCAGGAGAGCTCCAATCGCTCTCGGCACAGCTAACGGAGAGAAATCATATCAAATCGACACACTATTTTAACTAATTGTTTTAATTGACTATTTTCAACGTCAATGAAACCTGAAACAACGCCTGCAAGAGAACGTCATCAGCCTCATGCTGAATTCACCGAACAAGCTTACACGCAGCAAAGTTGCCAAAAATTTACATTTATGGTCCGACCAATTTGGTCTTCATGAAATTCTCTGCTGTGCGCTATCGTCTTCTCGCAACATTTTGCCCCTGCCAAAACAACGACACAGCGAGGATCTCATGGCAAACGCAACCCGTCCCTCGGCCACCTTCCCGACCATCGACAATGCACTCCGCGCACCGACCTTCCGTCGCTCCCGGCCATGCCGTGTGCTCGGCCTCGTCGTCGCTGCAGCGCTGGCCGGCGAATCCGGCCTGGCATTCGCCGCAGAGCTGGAAGAAATCATCGTTACCGCGCAGAAGCGCGAAGAGAACACGATGGACGTTCCCGCCGCCGTATCGGTACTGTCGGCGAGCGCGCTGGAACGGCTCGGCGTGGCAAATTTCAACGACGTGGCGCGCATCTCTCCGTCGATCACGATCGAGCAAGGCGCCAACAGCAACAACAACACGATCCGCATGCGTGGCATCGGCACCTACTCGTACAGCATCGGCATCGAGCCCAGCGTCTCGGTGGTGATCGACGACGTCGCGGTGGTGCGCCAGGCACAGGCCTTCGCCAACTTGAGCGACATCGAACGGATCGAGGTCCTGCGCGGCCCGCAAGGAACCCTGTTCGGCAAGAACGCATCCGCAGGCGTGGTGAATATCGTCACGAAGGCCCCCGGCGATACGCTCGGCGGCTCGGTTGAGGTCTCGGCCACCGACCGCGAGGAAAAAAGGGTCAACGCATCACTGACGGGACCGCTGGGCGAATCGGTCGGGTTCCGGCTCAACGCCTTCTATCTCGATCGCGGCGGCTACATCGACAATATCGCGGGCGGACCGGACCTCAACAGCGAGGAATCGCGCGGTTTTCGCGGCAAGCTGGTGTGGAACGCCACCGATGCGCTCGACATCACGCTGATTGGCGATTACATGAAGCAGGGGATCGACGGCCCTGCCGGCGCGCACGTCCGCATCAACCCGACCGCTACCCTGTTCGGCCTGCCGCAGTATCCGCTGTCGACCGTATTTGCGCGCATCCATCCCGGCGAAGGCAACACCAAGGTCATGCTGGATGACTCCCCGTTCAACGATTCCGAGACCCGCAGCAGCATCCTGAAGCTGAACTACCAGATCGGCGAACACACCCTGACATCGATCACCAGTCACCAGAAGTGGGAGTACGACTTCCAGGAGGATCTGGACGGGACGAACATCGATGTCATGGCGGTATTCACCGGCGGCAGGGTGCACGGCGGACTGATCCATGGAGGTCCTTTCAAGTCGACACAGTTCACCGAGGAACTGCGCCTGACTTCGCCGTCATCCACCACGTTCGAGTACCTGGTGGGTCTGTTCTACGCGGATTCCAGGACCGACCGCACCTTCGTGCGCGGCCCGGTCATCTACCGCGCCGACTGGAACGCATCGGCCGGATCGGAAAGTCTGGCTGCATTCGCACAAGCCACCTATCACCTGACCGAGACCACCCGGCTCAGCGGCGGCATGCGATTCAATCGCGAAAAGATCGACGTGCGCTTCCGCGACAACCTCGCCGCCGGCGGCGCAGGCGCCACCTATCGCGGCGGCGAGACCCAGGACGCGGTGACCGGCAAGCTCGCGCTGCAGCACGACCTGAGCGACGATGTGATGGTCTTCGGTTCGGTGTCAACCGGATACAAGGGCCAGGGTTACGACATCACGAGCGGCTTCAACCAGACATCGGCAGATCATCCGGTCGGCGAGGAAACCTCGACCTCTTGGGAACTCGGCATGAAGGGCATGTTCTTCGAACGGCGACTGCGCGTGGAAACGGTGGCGTTTCTTTCCGACTACGACGACTTCCAGGCCCAGAGCGCCGTGACCGAAGGCTTTCTCACCACGCTGAAACTGAACAACGTCGGCAAACTGCGCACGAAAGGCATCGAGACGGACCTGTCGCTGCAGGCGACGGATTCGTTGCGGATCGACGCCAACATCGCCTACGTCGACGCGAAGATCAGGAAGTTCCCCAACGCGACCTGCTACCCGGGCCAGACCGCAGCACTGGGATGCAACGTCAGGGTCGGCACCCTCACCGTGCAGGATCTTGCCGGCAAGAAGCTCGCGAACTCCCCGGACTGGAAGTTCAGCATTGGCGCCACCTACGAACACGAGGTACCGGGCATGCCGTTCGACATGTTCGCGCACGTCGACTACCAGTGGCAGGACGATGTCGTGTTCGACCTGTTCCAGGACCCGCTCACCGGACAGGATGCCTACGGTGTCGCGAACCTGAACTTCGGCATCGTCGAACGCGACAACGAGCGTTACCGTGTCACTGCGTTCGTGAACAACCTGGGCGACGAGAACTACGCGTCGATGCTGATCAACGGGGGCAACAGCACGGTCACCAAGCAGTGGACGTACAATGCGCAGCGCTACGCGGGTCTGCGCGTCAAGTTCACGTTCTGAACGCGTGACGATGCGGGCAGCGGCGCGTGATCGCACCATACGACAACGGGTTCGAGGGCTGTCGACATGAAAATCGTATCTGCACGGGTCATCGTCACCTGCCCCGGACGCAATTTCGTCACGCTGAAGATCGAGACCGATCAGGGCGTTTACGGCATCGGCGATGCGACGCTGAACGGGCGCGAACTCGCGGTCGTGTCCTATCTCGAGGACCACGTGGTTCCGTGCCTGATCGGTCGTGACCCGCGCCGTATCGAGGACATCTGGCAGTACCTCTATCGTGGCGCCTACTGGCGCCGCGGGCCGGTCACGATGCGTGCAATCGCAGCGGTCGACGTCGCGCTGTGGGACATCAAGGCCAAGATGGCGAACATGCCGCTCCATGATCTGCTCGGCGGCAAGAGCCGCGAGCGTGTGCTGGTCTACGGGCACGCGAACGGTGCCGACCTCGACGCGACCGTCGAGGCCGTCGGCGAGTACATCGAACTCGGTTACAGGGCGATCCGTGCCCAGTCCGGCGTGCCTGGTATCGCCATGGCCTACGGAGTCGGTCGCGGCAAGCTGCATTACGAGCCTGCCGACGCCGCGCTGCCGACCGAGACCGTATGGGACACACGCAAGTACCTCAACTTCGTGCCGTCACTGTTCGAGAAGCTGCGCGAGACCTACGGCTTCGAATACGAGCTGCTGCACGACGGGCACCATCGCCTGAGCCCGAACGAAGCCGCGCAACTCGGCAAGGCGCTCGAGCCCTGCAAGCTGTTCTGGCTGGAAGACGTGACTCCGGCCGAAAACCAGGAAGCATTCCGTCACATCCGCCGCCACACGACCACACCGCTGGCGGTCGGCGAGGTCTTCAATACGATCTGGGACTGCAGGGCGCTGATCCAGGAGCAGTTGATCGACTACATCCGCTGCACCGTCGTCGGTGCGGGCGGCATCACGCATTTGCGCCGCATCGCGGACTTGGCCGCGCTGTACCAGATCCGCACCGGCAGTCATGGCGCCACCGATCTGTCCCCGGTGACGATGGGTGCTGCGTTGCACTTCGATACCTGGGTACCGAACTTCGGCATCCAGGAATACATGCGCCACACCCAGGAAACCGACGCGGTGTTCCCGCATGCGTACCGCTTCGAAGCCGGATACCTGTACGCCGGCGACGCGGTGGGTCATGGCGTCGATATCGACGAGAAGCTCGCCGCACGCTTCCCGTACCAGCCAGCCTATCTCCCGGTTGCGCGCCTGGAGGATGGCACCATGTGGAACTGGTGAGATGGGAGATGACGCTCCGGCCGTGATCGCGGTCGGCGAGTGCATGCTGGAGCTAGCCCCCGCAGCCGACGGTTGGCGGCTGGGGCACGCGGGCGACACGTTCAACACGGCACTCTACCTTGCACGCGAGGGCGTTCGCGTCGGCTACCTGAGTGCGCTCGGGACCGATCCGTTCAGTGCCGGGATGCGTGCC
>DAOLKH010000015.1:5009-11673 GCA_035331685.1 Pseudomonadales bacterium | reverse complement strand
ACCCCTCGTCATCTTCGACGATCAGCAGATTGCGATCGGATTCCTGCACCCCGGACATTGTCTCCCCGATCTATTCGGATCACTCGCTCGGTATCGCTTCACAGGGTAGCAGAAGCCGGAAGGTCGAGCCGGCTCCGGGCTGGCTGCGCACGTGGATTTCACCGCCGAGCGCGCGTACGAACTCGCGGCTCTCGTAGGCACCGATGCCCATGCCGGTGAGCCCCTTGGTCGAGTCGAACGGCTTGAACAAGCGCTCGCGGATGAATTCGGCGTCCATGCCGCAGCCGCTGTCCTCGATCTCGATCACTGCCCAGTCACCGTCATGGTGCAGCCCGAGTGTGACCTTGCCAGTGCGCTCCGTCGCCTCCTGAGCGTTCTGCACCAGGTGGGCAAATACCGTCGCCAGGCGTTCGCGGTCTGCCTGCACGAACAGCAGCGGGTCTGAATGCGCCAGCACAGGCACGGGTTCCCGCCGTGCACAACGTTCGACCACGACGAGCAGGGTCGCATGCAGGTTTACCTGCCGGGCAGCGGCTTCACGCGCGCCACTGCGCATCTGCTCCATCAGCCGCGTCATGCGCGCCACCGAGTTGCGCACGGTGTCTATCACGTCGTCGACGAACTCCGGCTTGTGTTTGTGCCTGCCGGCGTTGGAGACGATCAGCGACTGCTGCGCGAGGATGTTCTTCAGATCGTGCACCACGTACGCCGACAGGCGGTTGAACGCCTCGAACTGCTGCGCCTGTACCAGCGAACGGTCTGCCTGGTACTGCGCAAGCTGGCCGGCTGCCTGCAGACCGGCGGTCTTCAGCAGATCACGGTCTTCCCAGTTGATGGCGCCGTGCAGATCGGAGCGCACGAGCAGCACGCAACCGATCGCACGCGCGCGAAACAACAGCGGCACCAGCAACCATGCGCCCGCAAGGTGCCGGCACCACGCGGGCAGTACCAGATCTTCGTAAAGACCCGGACTTCGCGCGTACTCGTCGAGATCGACGACCCAACCGGAGCGCTCGAGAAAGGCCGCCAGCGATTCGGTATCGGCCGGATCCTTCGCGTCCGGCTCGGGCACGTTCCAGCACGCGAGCACCCGTCGCTGCCCCTGCGGCGTGAATTCCCACAGCATGCCACCGGAGCTGCTGACCAGAGAAGCGATCGCACGCACCACACGCTCGGGCACCTCGACCGTGGTTTCGGCGAGCGCCTGGGTGAACTTCAGCCATTCTTCGCGATAGTTGTACTTGTAGCTGAAGAAGTGCTTGCTCAGGAATATGCGCAGCCGCCGCCGCATGCGATCCGAGAACAGCAGGGCCACCAGCAGCAGGCCGGAGCCGAACAGGAAGCCGATCTGCAGCACATTGCCCCAACTGCCACCCCAGAAGCGGATGAAGTAGCCGGCGGTGGCCATCAGCAACAGGTAGCTGCCGGCGCCGAACACCGTGACCGAGTGCAGCACCACGTCGCGCGAGACGTGGATGGCGATATCGAACTTCGGGTTGCGCGCGATCGAGATCGCGACCAGCGGCGCCGCAATCGCCGTCACGACGCCGCGCGCGCTCCAGAGCCCGAAGTCGAGCTGCTTGAACAGCAACGCATCCGCGTACATATAGAAGTCGTAGGCGAATACGGCACCAAGGCCAAGGCACAGATACCGCAGCCCCCACCGCTCGGCCGGAGCACAATTGCGGTAGATCTGCTCGATCAGCAGCAGACCGGTTATCGAGATGACCACCCAGATGATCAACCCGGCTTCGAGGAGTACGGCTGCCACCCTGTTGCCTGCCCCCAACAGCAGCGGCGCCACCAGCACACCCACGCACAGCGCAAACACCGTGAGGCCCGCAGGCATCAACCACGGCATGCGCGCCGGTGCATCGCTCTCGTCACGCACACTCAGGGTACGAAACAGGAACGCGAACCAGGCAGCGTCACGCAGAAGCTCGCCCAACAGCAGCAATACGGGGTTGAACCCTTCGAGAATGGTGGATGCAGCCGAACCCCCGGACCAGATCGCCGTACAGAAGCTGGCCCCGATCGCAAACGAACCCAGCGCACGACCCCGCCACGAGACCAGCAGCAGCGCGCTCAGGATGAGATAGCCCGCACAGGCGAGCAGGTAGCTGAAGAATCCGACGTTCACACGGGTTGTCTGTAGATGATGGCTTCGTGGTTGGCACGGAATACTAGCACTATACTTTCCGCGCACTGTCTGGCCGAAAGGAGTTCGAGTGGAAACCGTTGCCGTCGTGGGTCTGGGATACGTTGGACTGCCGCTCGCCGTGGCTTTCGGCAAGCAGCACACAACGATCGGCTTCGATCTGAACGAGAACAAGATCGCGAACTATCGCAACGGCATCGACCCGACCGGCGAGGTGGAGCCGGCCGACCTGCACGCGGCCAGCCGCCTCGAGTTCACCAGTGATCCGGCACGACTGCGCGAGGCCCGGCTGATCGTGGTCGCGGTGCCCACGCCGATCGACCACGCACACCGCCCCGATCTCGCGATCCTCGAGAACGCCTCGCGCCTGATCGGCGCCAACCTCTCGCCGGGCACGGTGGTGATCTACGAGTCGACCGTCTATCCCGGCTGCACCGAGGAAGTCTGTGTACCGATCCTCGAACAGGTCTCCGGCCTGCGCTGGCTGGGTCGCCCGGGAAGCACGGCAAGCGACGACGGCTTCTACGTCGGCTATTCGCCCGAGCGCATCAACCCGGGCGACAAGGTGCACCGGCTGGAGACCATCGTGAAGATCGTCGCGGGCGATACGCCGCAGACGCTGGAACGCGTGGCCACGCTCTACGCCAGCGTGGTCGAGGCCGGACTGCACCGCGCGTCGAGCGTGAAGGTGGCCGAGGCTGCCAAGGTCATCGAAAACACGCAGCGCGACCTGAACATCGCGCTGATGAACGAGCTGTCGCTGATCTTCCACCGGCTCGGCATCGACACGCTGGACGTGCTGGAAGCAGCCGGCACCAAGTGGAACTTCCTGCCGTTTCGCCCTGGACTGGTCGGCGGACACTGCATCGGCGTCGATCCTTACTATCTGACCTACAAGGCCGAGGCAGAAGGACACCACCCCGAGGTGATCCTGGCCGGACGCAAGACCAACGACGGCATGGGCAAGTTCATCGCCGAGCAGACCGTGAAGGCCCTGGTACGTCATGGCCACGCCGTGAACGGCGCAAAGGTCGTGGTGCTGGGACTCACGTTCAAGGAGGATTGTCCGGATCTGCGCAACTCGCGCGTGGCAGACATCATCGCGGAACTGAAGGAATACCACTGCGACGTGTACGTGCACGACCCGTTGGCGGAGGCTGCCGAGGCGCGACACGAGTACGGCGTGGAACTGACGGCCTGGGAAAATCTGCCGCAGGCGCAGGCGCTGGTGCTCGCAGTCGCGCACCGGCAGTACCGTGCGCTCGGGGTCGACGACTTCAGGGCGCTGCTGTGCAATCCGGGCGTGCTGATGGACGTGAAGTCGATCGTCGACCGCTCGGCACTCGGCGGCAACGGCATCGAAATCTGGCGGCTTTGAACGCGGGATGCACTGCTGCCGAGGTTGTGCCGGAAGCCACGGCAGCACCTGCACTCACGGGGTTGTCAGGTTTTTTTACACAGCGGCACGCCGCACACGTTCTGCTGCCGGGTTTTTTGTTGTACCTGACTGATATTGCACAATTTTCTATTCAAGGCATGGATATTGCTGATGCCGCTCTGTACGATCGTTTTGCGCACGCGCAAACGGTCAAGGTTTTACCCGGGCGTCACCGTGCCCGCATCAGATCCAGAGGTTCGTTCCGATGAACAACGAGCACACCGAGACGCCGGCAGCCGACAGCTCTCCAGAAGCAGCCGCTGGAACATCGCCCAGTATCGAGTCCAGGCGGCGCTTCATCCGCGCGTCTGCAGTGGGTGGCGCGGTACTGCTGACGCTGCATAACCATGCGGCGTGGGGAAAAACCACAACGTACTGTATCTCTGAAAACTTGTGGCTCAGCTATCAAGCGAATGCGCCATCGGCCACGAACAACAGCCCCGAAAACCAGAAGGCGATCGACAAGTACTTCAACGCACCCGGCCAACTACAAGGGAAAGAAAAACTCGAGAAAGGCGAATACTGCAAAAAAATGAAAACTTGAGGGAACACCAGCAGTAACAAAAAGATCGCAGACCTACAAAGGTGGAGCGTCGAAGGTCTTTATAAATATTTGACACGAGCCCCAGATAGCGGCTCCTCTTCAAGGGACCACCTATACTGCCTTGCGTCACCAATGAATGGCGTACGCAGTGGCAACGACGTACTGGCAGCCCGTTTCTCCGGGCAGGATTTATGCACCCGACGACGGTCCCGTCGTGTGGTTCGACACCGGCAGCGGAGACACTCACCTGATCGACGCACTGGCAGCCGAAGCCCTCTCGCTGCTGGCAAATGGTCCGCTCACGAAGCAGGAGCTTGTTGCCCGCCTGGGAGTCGACGAGAGTGATGCGGCTGTCGCTCACGAAGCACATGTAGACGAACTGCTCGAGGCGCTGGCGGCAGTCGACCTGGTCGAACGCTGCTAGATGCAAACTCTTGACGACCTCGGCGCGCCGGAACTGCGCGCACGGCTCCAGGGTGGGAGCCTGCGACTGCGGGTCGGCCCCTACACCTACGCAATCCAGAGTCCCGTACCGTCGATCGCCGAAGGAGTGCTGCGGCTGTACCGCGACTTTCCACTGGCTGCGCCGGACGGCTTTGCCGATTACCACATCGCACTGCGGCCGGCAAACACCCTGCAGCGTCTGCGCCGACGCATCGATTTCCATCTCGATGGCCACCGCCCGTTCAACCGCATCGTGCCCGAGCACGCCTACGCATTCCTCGAATGGGGGATGAACTGGTGCGTCTCGGTCACCGCGAACGAATACCTGAAGCTGCACGCGGCGGTGGTGGCGAAGGGCGGCATCGTGCTGCTGATGCCGGGGTTGCCCGGGGCCGGCAAGAGCACGCTGTGCGCCGCGCTGGCACTGCACGGCTGGCGGGTACTGTCCGACGAGCACGCGCTGGTGGTGCCCGGCACAGCAAACATCGTGCCTCTGCCGCGTCCGATCAGCCTGAAGAACGCCTCGATCGAGTTGGTGCGAGGTCTCGATCGCCGCGTGGTGTTGGGCCCGGTAAGCCACGACACGCACAAGGGCACGGTAGCCCACATGAAGGCCGATCTGGTTGCCGACAGCCACGATCCGGCGCCGCTCCCGGCGCGCCTGCTGATCTTCCCACGCTACGCGGCCGATACGCACTGCAGGCTGGGCGCACGCAGCAAGGCAGAGAGCTTCATGTTTGCCGCGCACCACGCGTTCAACTACAGCCTGCTCGGTGAACGTGGCTTCAACGCGATGTGCACGCTGATCGACGCGCTGGACTGCTACAGCCTGCACTACAGCGACCTGGACGCAGCCATTTCAACCGTCGAACGGCTGCATCGGGAGGCGCTCGGCAAGTGAACGTCTCGCTGGTCAAGCTGCTGCTCGAACCCGCTTGCACCACGGACCTGGGGCTGTCGGACTGGGACACGCTGATCCCACAGGCACGCAACGCCAACCTGCTGGCGTCCCTGGGGGTGCTGCTCGAGGAGCGTGGGCTGCTTGCGCAAATACCAGCTGAAGTGCAGCGCCATCTGGTCTCGGCGATCCACGCCTGGAACAAGCAGCGCGACGGATTGCAATACGAACTGAGATGGCTACAGCGTGCACTGACCGAAGCCGGTGTGCCACTCACCGTGCTGAAGGGAGCCGCTTACGCCGCTGCCGGGCTGCGCGCCGGCCGCGGCCGGCTGATGTCCGATATCGATCTGCTGGTACCGGCCGCCCGGATAGCCGACGTCGAGGCAGCGCTGCAGCACCATGGCTGGACCTCCGCCGAACTCGATCCCTACGACGAACGCTATTACCGGCAGTGGATGCACGAGATACCGCCGCTCGGACATCCGCGGCGCGGCTCGACGCTGGATGTGCACCACACGATCATTCCGCCGACCGCGCACCGGAATGTCGATGCCGACAAACTGTTTGCCGCCACCGTGGAGGTGGCACCGGGGGTACGCGTGCTCGGGGCAACCGATATGGTGATCCACAGCGCCACTCATCTGTTCCACGAAGGCGAGTTCGGTCACGGCCTGCGCGATCTGTGGGACCTGCATCAACTGATGTGCGAGTTCGGCGCGCAGGATGCCGGGTTCTGGGATGCACTGACACGGCGCGCCACCGAGCTGGATCTGGCCGACCCGCTGTATTACGGGATGCGTTACGCCAACCGCTGCTTCGGCACCCCGGTACCGGATGCGGCGCTGCATGCCGACATCCGCTCCCGTCGCTCCACGACACCGATTGCCGTCATGGATTTCCTGTTCGACCGGGTCTTCGTGCCCGATCATCCGGACTGTCTGCTGCCCGGCACGGCACTGGCGCGCCAGTGCCTGTACGTGCGTTCACACTACCTGCGCATGCCGTTGCATCTGCTGCTGCCGCATCTCGCGCGCAAGGCGTGGATGGGGATTTACCCGCCAGCCGCTCCCGTCGATGCCGACACGTCGGCATGAATGCCGACCTACGGACCTCGACCCGCAGGTCGGATTTCAATCCGACAGGTGCGGGCGTTTCCGTCGGCATGAATGCCGACCTACG
>DAOLKH010000015.1:0-4909 GCA_035331685.1 Pseudomonadales bacterium | reverse complement strand
CGGATTTCAATCCGACAGGTGCGGGCGTTTCCGTCGGCATGAATGCCGACCTACGGACCTCGACCCGCAGGTCGGATTTCAATCCGACAGGTGCGGGCGTTTCCGTCGGCATGAATGCCGACCCACGGACCGGGATGCCGACCTACTGTTTGCCGGTCTTGTAGAAGTGCTCGTAGCAGTAATTGGTGGCCTCGACGAAACCGTCCACGCTGCCACAGTCGAAGCGCCGCCCCTTGAAGCGGTACGCCATCACGCAGCCCTCGCGTGCCTGCTGCAGCAGGGCGTCGGTGATCTGGATCTCGCCGTTCTTGCCGGGCGGCGTCTTGCGGATCAGATCGAAAATGTCCGGTGTCAGGATGTAGCGGCCGATGATCGCCAGGTTGCTGGGAGCATCGGCGGCAGAGGGCTTCTCCACCATGCTGGTGACGCGGTACAGATCATCGCGAACCGCCTCACCCGCGATCACGCCGAACTTGTGGATATGCTCGGTCGGAACTTCCTCGATGGCGACGATGCTGCAACGCACCTGCTTGTAGATCTTCACCATCTGCGCCATCACGCTGTCGCCGCCCTCGTTGAAGCACAGGTCATCGGCAAGGATCACGCCGAACGGCTCATCGCCGATCAGCGTCTGGCCGGTAAGGATCGCGTGTCCCAGTCCCTTCATCTCGCGCTGGCGCGTAGTGGAAAACACGGCGCGGTCGATGACGTCACGAATACCGACCAGGTACCGCTCCTTGTCGGTCCCCGCAATCTGATGCTCGAGTTCGTAGCTGGTATCGAAGTGGTCGTTGATCGTGCGCTTGCCGCGGCCGGTGACGAACGCGATCTCGTAGAGCCCGGCATCCAGCGCTTCCTCCACGCCGTACTGCACCAGCGGCTTGTTGACGATGGGCAACATCTCCTTCGGCATCGCCTTGGTGGCGGGCAGGAAGCGGGTACCGTAGCCGGCAACGGGGAACATGCATTTCTTGATCATCGGGAATCCGGTGCGAATCGGTGCGACAGGTTCAGGGACACTCACGACGGCATGCTAGAGACGAAGACGAAGTCTTGTCAAAGCCGGAACCATCGAACGTCACATCAGCGATACAGCCGAAGTCCTGCCAATCGACGCTCGATCTCCGCTGCGAGCCGCTCGTAGGCCGGTTCACCGGGACCGCCGTAGCGACGACGAAACTCGGCGTCGGGAAGGAACTCCGGCAGCCCATCGAGCGCCGGCAGCAGGTCGGCATCCCGTGGGGAGTTGCCGAGCACCTCGACAATGCGTGCCGGGTCGGTCCGAACCAGTTCGCCGAGGCGCGTGCCGGCCCGGTCGGCTGCAAGATCGGCAAAGGAAAAACCGCTGCCGTGGCGCGCGTCCTCCAGTTCCTTGTAAACGCCGATCGCGGTCGCTACCGGCTCACCCGCCCAGGCGGCCAGCGCTGCGGAGACCACGAAGTGCTGTGCACTGTCATGACGGCCACGCAGGACAAGCACGACGTGCGGCACCTTGCGCCAGCCGGCAGCCTCCGGAACCAGGGCCGAGAGACTCTGGCCTGCAAGTGAACTCGCCAGCACCAGCAGCGCAGCACGCCGCTGTTCGGCTGACACATTCCCGGCGCCGAGCATGGGTCCGAGTACCACGGCCAGATCGAGACGCGAGCCGGCAGTCCGGCCCTCCAGCAGATCCACATAACGGTCGTTGGCAGCACGGATTCGTGCCACGTCCGCCGGCAGCAGCGCCACCTCGCGCGCGCTGTCGAGCAGGTCCGGGTTCCACGCATAACGCAGCTCGACCACGCCTGCTCCGGGGTCGAAGGCGAGTCCGCGCACTGCTCGCTGCAGCAGGCGCCATTCACTGTCGTAACCTGCGGCTGCGATCCCCACATCGAGCACAGCCTCGGCCGCAGCGGGCGGCAACGCGAGCTTGCCGAGCCGCGCTGCCGACAGATGCGGCTGACCGGCAGCAGCCGGCACCTGCAACTGCAGGTTCAGGAACACGGGCGCAAACGGCAGCGGCAGACTCAACCGCAACTCGGCCGCTTCCGGTACCAGCCCGAACGCAGCACGAGCATGCAACACCTGCGTAGCCACGTAATTGAACCCCTCGTCCAGCAGGGACGCGGGAATGTGCGCCGTGCGCTCCTCTCCGGCGTGCAGCCGACGCGGATCGTTACCGGCAAGCAGTTGCCGCGCCTGGCCGATCGCCTCGGTGGAAACCGTTGCATCCCGCTGTACCAGGGGTTTCCGGTCCAGCACAGAGAAAAGCAGTCCGACGAACGCCAAAATCACGGAAAGCGCGACAAGCAGCAGGGCGGCGAGAAATCGGAAAATGGAGCGCATACAGAGGCCTCATTGGCGCACCAGACACGCCGGGAACGGATCAGCCGCGCATACGATTTCCTGGCACGACCAGGCCTGCCTCAAAAGACTGTCACAAAACGCTGCAAAGCAGCGCGGATCGAGGGTTCTTGCGATGGTCTCTCAAACCGGCGCACGACCGTAGACGTCGGTGAAGCGCACGATATCGTCCTCGCCGAGATAGCTGCCGGTCTGCACCTCGATGAGCTCCAGCGGGATCTTGCCGGGATTCGCGAGGCGGTGCTTCGTGCCAAGCGGAATATAGGTCGACTGATCCTCGCGCAGCATGATCTCCTGCTCGCCGCAGGTCACATGCGCCGTACCCTTCACGACGATCCAGTGCTCGGCACGGTGGTGGTGCATCTGCAGCGAAAGCTGCTGTCCGGGCTCCACGATGATGCGCTTGACCTGGAAGCGACCCGACTCGACCAGGCTCTCGTAGGAACCCCACGGGCGGTAGACACGCTTGTGGTTCAGCGCCTCGCTGCGCCGCGCCTCCTTCAACCGTGCGACGATGTGCTTCACGTCCTGCGAGGCATCCTTGTCAGTGACCAGCACGGCGTCGGCCGTCTCCACGATCACCACGTCCTCGAGCCCGACCGCAGCGACCAGGCGCGACTCGGCGTGCACATAGGTATTCGCAACGTCGTGCAGGATCACGTCACCACGGCACACGTTGCCGTGCTCGTCGGCTGCGCCCGTCTGCCACAGCGCGCCCCAGGAACCCACATCGCTCCAGCCACACTCGAGCGGCACCATCGCCGCCCGGTCGGTACGTTCCATCACCGCATAGTCGATCGAATCGGCCGGGCAGGCCAGGAACGACTCCTTGTGCACACGGATGAAATCGAGGTCGTCGCTCGCCTGTTCGCAGGCCTTGCGGCAGGCCTCGAGCATCTGCGGCGCGTGCCGTTCGAGCTCCTCGAGATAACGGTCGGCGCGGAATACGAACATGCCGCTGTTCCAGAAGTACTCGCCGCTGTCGAGGTACTTC
The DNA here is from genome assembly GCA_035331685.1 of Pseudomonadales bacterium. Lineage (GTDB taxonomy): Bacteria > Pseudomonadota > Gammaproteobacteria > Pseudomonadales > UBA5518 > UBA5518. The sequence goes on along the minus strand of DAOLKH010000015.1, from coordinate 1,572 downwards.
TGCGCGGTGGCGAGATCGGGCTTCTCGGCGAAGTGGCTCACGGCGAACACCCCGTCAGCGATCGGCGTACCGCGGCGGATGTAACCGTAGCCAGTCTCTGGCGCGTGCGGGACGATCCCGAACGTCACCAGGTGCCCTGCTTCCGCCTGTGCCATGGCGCGCTGCGCCGCCTGCTGCAGCGCTGCACGATCCCGGATCACGTGGTCTGCCGGCAGCACCAGCAGCACCGCGTCCTCGGTCTGCTGCAGCGCATCGATCGCGGCCAGTGCGATCGCTGGCGCGGTATTGCGCCCGGCCGGCTCCAGAATGATCGACGCCTCATCGAGTCCCAGCTCGCGCAGTTGCTGTGCCACCAGGAATCGATGCTCGTCGTTGCAGACCACGATCGGCGCGCTCAGCGTCGGCATCCCGGACAGGCGCTCCAGCGTCTGCTGGAGCAGCGAGAGCCTGGCGTCGGCGAGCGGCAGGAACTGCTTCGGATACAGCTCGCGCGAGACGGGCCACAGACGGCTGCCAACACCGCCGGACAGCAGTACGGGGATCAACATGACTTCAGGCTCCCGGTTGTGTAGTGGCGGCGTTGCTGCGGCCAATGCCGTAGTACGTGAAGCCGTGATCGGCCATCAGTACCGGATCGTACTGGTTGCGACCGTCGAAGATGACCGGCTGGCGCAACAGATCGCGCATGGCGTCGAAATCGGGCTGACGGAAGCGCTTCCATTCGGTCACCAGCACCATCGCGTCGGCCTCGCGCAGCGCATCGTACTGGTACTTGCTGAGCTCGAGGCGCCCCGATTCCAGCCACTCGCGCGGCACACCCGCATGACCATTGCCCGAAACGATGGGATCGTAAGCTGCCACGGTGGCGCCGGCCGCGAGCAACTGGTCGATCAGCACCAGCGACGGCGCTTCGCGCATATCGTCGGTATTTGGCTTGAAGCTGAGCCCCCAGACGCCAAAGCGCCGCCCGCTCAGGTCGGCGCCGAAATGCGCCGTGATCTTGTCGAACAGCACGCGCTTCTGGCGTTCGTTGCGCGCTTCCACGGCCGCCAGGATCGCGGGTTCGAAGTCGCAGGAACGACCGGTCTGCACCAGCGCCTTCACGTCCTTCGGAAAGCAGGAACCACCGTAGCCGCAGCCCGGATAGATGAAGGAATAGCCGATGCGGCTATCCGAACCGATGCCCTTGCGCACATTCTCGACATCCACGCCAAGGCGGTCGCACAGGCTGGCGATCTCGTTCATGAACGAGATCCGCGTGGCCAGCATCGCGTTTGCCGCGTACTTGGTCATCTCGGCGTCGCGCACGCCCATGAACAGCATGCGATCGTGGTTGCGCAGCGACGGACCGTAAAGCTCGCGCATGCGCCGACGCGCCTTCTCGGAGTCGGTACCCACGATCACGCGATCCGGGCTGCGGAAGTCGCCAACCGCGGCACCTTCCTTCAGGAATTCGGGATTGCTCACGACGTCGAACTCGATCGTGACGCCACGCGCCGCAAGCTCGGCGCCGATCGTCGCACGCACCTGATCGGCGGTCCCGACCGGCACCGTGGACTTGTCGACCACGAC
>DAOLKH010000014.1:0-11861 GCA_035331685.1 Pseudomonadales bacterium | reverse complement strand
CATAAAACGGTGCTTCCGCTATCGGTCCGAGACAGGGATTGGGCTGAACCCGAGGGTCGCCATAGTGCCGGTCATAGTTGGCGTCACCCCGATGGAACTCGGCATCGACGCCGGTTCGGGCGTATTCGTTCATTCGCGCCACCGTATCCAGCAACCCTTCCCTGTCGATTCCGGCAGCGGCGGCAAGCGCCTCGATCGTCGGGGCTCGATGCAGGAATCCTGACCGGGAATAGGAACGCGGCAACACGATATCCGGACGCAATGAACTGCGAAGCAGCGGACCGGTGATGTAGCTGCGGCGGAAACGCGCATCGAATATGAAGAATGCCGGATAGGAAGGATCGCTTTCGGTATGCCTTGCCTGTGCCGCCAGAACAAAGGTCATGTAATTCTGAGCTTCATTTGCAAGACGTCTTCCCAGCGTGTTGACCACGCAGGAACCGGGCAGGGACCGCTCTATGACCGCAAGCCGGGGCAAATCATCGGGTGGCACGAAAGTTGGCACCCACCAGGCAGAATGCATGCGTTTCGACCGGGCACCAAGCTGTTCTGCCGCAACGATGGCATCTCCCGTATCCGTATCGACGGCGGCACTCCAGGCACTGCTGGTTGGCTTGGGCAGATATTTGTCGCGCATCGACTGGTTTTTCGCAAAACCGCCGGCAGCCAGAATCACTGCCCGTCTGGCACGGATGTTCAATTGCCGCCCATCGCGCTCCACAACGGCACCGCAAACCCTGTCACCGTCATGGATCAGGCGCACCAGACGCGTTCGCAGCCAAAGCGGCATGTTCCGGTCCAACATGGAAGCCCGCAGTTGCGCTATTCCGGCACTGCCACACGTGATACGACGATCAACCAAGGTGCGAAGGCGCCATCGAAAATCAAAGAGGTAGTTCCGCACCAGTTGCGCCGTTGTTTTCAGCCAGCCCGGCAGCATGGACATGAACTGATGGGCTTCCTCCATCGTGATGCCGATCTTGCCCAACATGAACATGCTGGGATGCGTTGGCAGCAATTCCTGCCACTCGCCTCCAAGCTGGTCGAGAAAGAAGGGTTCCGGTTCCAGCGAGCGATGACCCGGCCTGGCTCCTGGAGCGTCCGAGAAATAGTCCGGATACATCGACAGCGAGTGATAGCGGACGCGGGTTCGATCAGCCAGCAATCGAACCATTTCAGGACCTGACTGAAGGTACGCATCGATCAGCCCGGGATCCCTGTCGCTATCCGGAATCACCGCGTGGAGATAGGCCCTGGCTTCGGCAAGGGAATCCTGCGCACCCGCATTCAATGCGTAATGATTGCAGGGGATCCAGACTCCTCCACCGGAGCGGGCACTGGTGCCGCCGTATCGGACGCCCTTCTCGACGACCAGGACATCCTTTACACCAAGCTCGTAGCTGCAAAGCGCCGAGGTCAGGCCGCCACTGCCAGACCCTACCACGAGCACGTCAACGGAGTGATGCCACTGGACGGATTCGGCTGACACGGGACGAGCCGGAATCTGATGCTCCATGGTTCGATCGCCAGACATCCAGGACTCCTGGTCGTTGGGCGGACACCCATTATGTTTGGGGTTTCGGTTGGCGTCCGCGTCCCGGATTCATAATTAATCAACCATCATTAAATGTCAAAGCCAGGCAGCCCGACGCATATTGGCTCGACAGGAGCACAGCGCGCGCGAAACGGGTTCAGAACCGGATGGTCTTTCTGGATGCGGTGTGTTTGTGAACAAACACTAACGGCGAATGCCTTGCAAACATGGAGCTGGCGAGAGGAATCGAACCCCCAACCGGCTGATTACAAATCAGCTGCTCTACCAATTGAGCTACGCCAGCGTAATGGAGACCCCGCTGTCATGCGCGGCGCGGCAGTTTAGTCGGCCACAGGATCGGCTGCAACGACCGGGCAGGCAAGCTGCTCGATCGCGACGCCCTGTCCGAGAACGGCTTCGACTCCTGCCATATCCGCACTCAACGTGCCCTGCACCGCGAACGTGGGGCGCGTTTGCACGGCCTCGTGGATCGCGACCGGATAGCCGATATCGGCAAAACGGGCCGCGTGTCGCTCGGCACTCGCCGTGTCACGAAACACCCCAAGCGAGATCCCGTTGCGCAGTGCGGGGTCGTCGCGGATCACGAAACTCTCGATGCCGCGCTCGGCCAACCGCACGACCACCGCACGCGCCTCTTCGTCGCTGGCACGCGGCGGAATGTGCACCCAGAAATTGCTGCGAACGACGACCGGCACGGTCACGAGCGTGCCGTCGGGAAGCTGATCATGCAGGCGTTCGAGCGCTGCACGTGCGGCGCCTTCGCTGGAAAACGACCCGATGCGCACGCAGTGCGCGGGCAGTGTGGCGTCGGCAGTCTCCGCAGTCTGAGCAGTTTCGGTGCTCTCGGCAGTCTGAGCAGTTTCGGTGCTCTCGGCAGTCTGAGCAGTTTCGGCAGTCCCAGCAGTTTCGGCGGCTTCCGCCGTTGCGGCGGGTTCCGTGGCTTCGGCAGTTTCGGCTGGCTCCGTGGCAGGAGAGGCATCCGCCACCGCGGTTTGCGGCTGCGCGGGCCGGTATTCGCTCGCCAGTTCGAGGCGTGCTGGGTAGTGAGGCTGCACGCGGGCCACGGCAGCGCTGCCGGATGGAGCCTCCGCTGCGTACCACACCCAGGTGGCGTAGAGCGCGTTGGCGCATAACAGCAACAGGAACAGCGTGCGCATCACGGCAGCGCCAGCCGCAGCCCGTCCAGCACCAGGTGCGGACGCAGGCTCACGGGGAAATCCAGCCACGGCAGCAGGTCCTGCGCGTCGCCGCCGGTAAGCAACACCGGCGCCTGCGGGCAGATCCGCCCGAACTGCTCGCGCGCAGCACGCAGCAACGCTCCTGCTGCGAGCAGCGTGCCGTGCGCAACCGCCTGCAGGGTGCTCGTGCCAGGCGCCACGCCCGCCGTGTATCCACCCGCATCGAAACGCACCCGATCTGTCGCCGTCAGCAGGCTGGCGCGGCTCATGCCGATCCCCGGCACGATATAGCCACCACGGTGCAGCCCCTCGTCGTCCACCAGATCCGCGGTGATCGCACTGCCACAGTCGAACACGCAGACCGCACTGCCCGTGCTCGCGAAGCCGGCCAGCATCGCCAGCCAGCGATCGACGCCAAGGCGCGCGGGTTCGGCGTAGCTGTTGCGCACACCCGCCGCGCCCGGTTGCGAACGCGCGTACTCGATCTCGACGCCGAGCACGCCACGCACAGCAGCCCGCACCTGCTGCTCCACCTGTTCACCCCGTACGCAGGCTGCGCGCGCCCGCAGCACTGCGCCGCGCGCCGGCAGCGCTTCGAGCCCGACCGCCAGCTCCGCGATGGCACAACTGCCGTCGGCCAGTGCGGCACCCACCGCATCGACCAGCCGCCACTTGCAGCGCGTGTTGCCGATATCGAGTTCGAGGATCACGCCCGGCGCCTCACGCTGACCTCGCCGCTGTTCAGCAGCAGCAGCCCCTCGGCGCTCTGCAGCCGCAGTGCACCGCTCGCGTCCACGCCGTCGGCGGTTCCGTCGAGCAGGCGCCCGTCGCTGGTGCTGACCGTGATGCCACGCCCGGCGAGCACGTCGAGACGCTCCCAGTCCTGCCGCACCACGCCGAAACCGTGTACGGCAAATTGCGGCAGCAGCTCGACACAGGAGGCGATCAGCGCCGCCACCAGCGCGTTGCGACCGATCGCGCGACCCGCGAGCGTCTCCAGATCGATCCACGGCTGGCCGATTGCTGCCGCCTCGGCAAGCGGCATGCGCAGGTTGAGCCCGACACCGATCACCGCGCCCATCGGCCCCGACAGCTCACCATCGAGTTCGATCAGGATGCCGCCGAACTTCGCATCACCGGCGAACAGATCGTTCGGCCACTTGAGTCCGATGCCGCTGATGCCGCACTGCTCGAGCGCGCGCACCACCGCAACACCCACCGCCAGGCTGAGGCCGTCGAGCGCAGCCACACCGCGCTCGAAGCGCCACGCCAGACTCAGGTAGATGTTGCTGCCGAACGGGCTCAGCCAGTTTCGCCCGCGCCGTCCGCGACCGCTGGTCTGGCGCTCGGCGAGACACGCCACGCCATGCACGGCCTTGCCGCTGCGCAACTCGCGCAGCAGCACGTCGTTGGTCGAGTCGATCACGCCGCGCACGTCGATGTCGCTCACGCGCGCACGCAGCTCCCCGGGCAGCAGCGCGAGGATGCGCTCGCCGTCCAGCAGCTCGATGCCACCCTCGAGGCGATAACCGCGGCCGCTGCGCCGCTCCACGTGCAGACCCAGCTCGTCGAGACGACCGATACGCTTCCAGACCGCAGCACGCGAGATGCCGAGCTCTGCCGCCAGCGACTCACCCGAGTGAAACCCACCATCGGAGAGCAGTGTGAGCAATACACGGTCCTCGCCTTCGTGTTCAGTCACGATAGCGGCGCACCAGGTCGTGGTAGGCGTCGATGCGCCGATCGCGCAGGAACGGCCAGATGCGCCGCACATCCTCGCTGCGGCTGCGATCGAGTGTCGCGCGCAGCACGCACTCGTCACGCACGGCGGCGCGTGCGATGAACTCGCCCTGCGGCCCGGCGACGAAGCTGCTGCCCCAGAAATCGATGCCCGCACCCTGCCAGGACGGATCCGCCTCGTGGCCGATGCGGTTGGCCACCAGCACCGCGATGCCGTTGGCCACCGCGTGTGCACGCTGCACCGTGATCCAGGCCTCGCGCTGGCGCTCCTTTTCAGCATCCTCGTCACGCGGGTCCCAGCCGATCGCGGTCGGATAGAGCAGCAGCTCGGCGCCCGCGAGTGCCATCAGGCGTGCTGCCTCGGGGTACCACTGGTCCCAGCACACCAGCACGCCGAGCCTGCCGACCGAGGTGTCCACGGGCGTAAAGCCCAGATCGCCGGGAGTGAAGTAGAACTTCTCGTAGAAACCCGGGTCGTCGGGAATGTGCATCTTGCGGTAGCGCCCGACGATCGTGCCGTCGCGCTCGAACACCACGGCGGTGTTGTGGTAGAGCCCCGGAGCACGGCGCTCAAACAGCGAGGCTACCAGCACCACGCCGGCTTCACGCGCCAGCGCCGCCAGGAAATCGCTGCTCGGCCCCGGGATCGGCTCGGCCCGATCGAAGCACGCAACGTCCTCGACCTGGCAGAAGTACGGACCGGCGTGCAGCTCCTGCAACAGCACGAGCCGCGCACCACCGGCTGCGGCCTCGTGCACCAGCGCGGCCGAGCGGTTCAGATTGGCTATACGGTCGTCGCCGCAGGCCTGCTGGATGCAGGCCACCTCCAGCGTGGCACTCATGCGACGGTCCTCAGGGGGCAGGATGCGGTATGTGCGGCGGATTATAGCGGCGCCAGCGTGCCGGCCGGCAATTGCATCGTCACGCAGTGCAGCGAGCCGTACTGGCGAATCAACGGCAGGCAGTCGATCGCGACGATCTCGCGCTGCGGGAAGCAGGCGTGCAGTGCGGCCAGCGCAGCAGCGTCGGCAGCGTCGCGGTAGGTGGGAACCAGCACGGCGTCGTTGATCACGAGGAAGTTTGCGTAGGTCGCCGGCAGACGGCGTCCGTCATCACCGTATTTGGGCGCCGGCCACGGCAGCGCAACCAGCCGGTACGGGGCGCCGTGCGCGTCCCGCAGCGCCACGAGCTCGCGCTCCATCGCGTCCAGCGCGGCAAAGTGTGTGTCGCTGCGATCGTCGCAGCGCACGTAGGCAATCGTCGTGGCGTCGCAGAAGCGCGCCAGCGTATCGATGTGGCTGTCGGTATCGTCGCCCTCGAGCGCCCCGTGTTCGAGCCAGAGCACGCGCTGCAGACCGAAGAATTCGTGCAGGCGCCGTTCGATGTCGGCGCGCGTGAGCCCCGGATTGCGTCCCTGCGAGAGCAGGCAGGCCGCAGTCGTCAGCAGCGTACCGGCTCCGTCGGACTCGATGGCGCCGCCCTCGAGCACGAATTCGATGCGCTCGTGCGCCGCCGCAGCAAAGGCACCCGCCTGCACCAGCGTGGCAGTGATGCGGTCATCGAGCGCCGCCGCGTACTTGCCGCCCCAGCCGTTGAACACGAAATCGAGCAGGCGCGCGCGTCCGTGCTCGAGCACCGTGATCGGTCCGTGGTCGCGGGCCCAGGAATCGTTCGACGCCACCGTGCAGAGCGCCACGCGCTCGAGCGTCACACCGGCGCCTTGCAGCAGTTGCATCACGTGGCTGCGGTGTGCAGCGTCGCGCACGCAGACCAGCACACGCTCGCGAGCCGTGATCGCGCGCGCCAGCGCAACGTAGACCTGGTCCACCTCGGCAAGCCAGGGACACCAGTCACCGCCATCGTGCGGCCACGTCAGCAACACGCCGTCCTGCGGCTCCCACTCGGCAGGCAGCCGCCGCGGCAACACGGTCGGGTCCATCGCGCTTCTCCATGAACGAGGGAACGGCGTGAGGCAGGGCAGTGCACTGCACCGGGCGCGCAGTCTACTGCATCGCCGGCGGCGTCGCCGCATCGCGACCCGGACACATCGCGACCCGGACGCGTCGCGACTGGCATAATCCAGCCGTCGATGGCCACTTCTGTTCCCGGACCTGCAAGCCCGTGCACCACGTTCTCGCCCGTCACCTCCGCAGCCTTGCACGCGCCCCGGCGTTGCTGCTGGCGCTGCTGCTGGTATCGGGGGCAGTCACTGCCGCCAATGAGCAACTGAAGATCAGCGTGCGCGGCCTCGACCAGGAGGCGCGGCGCAACGTGCTCGCACACCTCGGCAGCATCGACGCGCGGCTCGCTGACCAGGAGGCGCGACTGCATCGCGTCGTCGAACGAGCGCTGCGCGCCGCGCTGCGCCCGCTTGGCTATTACGAGGCGACGTTCACGCTGGAGCGTGGCGATGGCGTGCTGCGCATCGTGGTGCAGCGTGGCCAACGGGTGCTGTTCGCCGCACCACGGATCGTGGTCGACGAGCCGGCTGCCTCGCTGGATGCGATCCGCGATCTGGTGCAAGCGACACCGATTCGCGCCGACAAACCGCTGTCGCACGCGGTCTTCGACGATTTTCGCGACGAACTGCTGCGCGCGTGTCGCCGCTATGGCTTCTTCGACGCGGCGTACCGTCGCTCCGAACTGCGTATCGATCCGGCCGCGCACAGCGCCGTTGCCGACCTCGAGATCGCCTGTGGCCGGCGCTACAGCTTCGGCGAAATCCGCGTTTCCGGCAGCCGCGTGAACGACGATCTGCTGCTCGCGCTGGCACCGTTCGCCACTGGCGAGCCTTTCGACAACACGCTGGTGACGCGATTCGAACGGGCATTGCGCGACACCGGCTATTTTCGCGAGATCGCGCTGCGCGTCGACCCGGGCGAGGACGCGCGCGTCGCGGTGACAGTGCTCGCCGAAGACGTGAACACCACCCGCTACGAGATCGGCGCCGGCTTCAGCACCGACTCCTCGCTGCGCCTGCGCTTCAACCGCGACACGCCGCGCGTGAACGCGCGCGGCCATGCACTGCGCATCGAGTCGGAACTGTCCGACCCGCGCCAGTCGGTGGAGGCTTCGTACCGCATCCCGCACCATCACCCGCTCGATGACTATTTCGAGCTCATCGGCGGACTGCGCGGCACGCATGTGCAGGACACCAAGACGGTGGTCGTGACCTCCGGCCTGCGCCATGTGTTGAAAGTGTTCGACGACTGGTCGCTGAACTACGGCAGCACACTCGAGCTCGAGCGCTTCACCGTGGGCGCAGCACGCCAGAAGGAAGCCGCCTACCTGTTGCCCGGCATCAGCATTTCGCGCACCCGCATCGACTCCGGCATCGATCCGCTGCACGGCACATCGTGGTTCGCGTCGCTCGACTTCAGCGATCCGGCGCTGGGTTCGCCGACGGACTTCCTGCGCCTGCGTGCGCGTGGCAAGTGGCTGTTCGGATTGTCTGACGACAACACGACGATACTGGGCCGGGTCGAAGTCGGCACCCTGTTCACGCACGACTTCACGGCGATTCCCGCCTCGCTGCGCTTCGCTGCGGGAGGCGACAACAGCGTGCGCGGCTTCGATTTCGAGTCGCTGGGTCCGCGCGACGCCAGCGGGCAGCTCACCGGAGGGAGCCGCCTGGCGGTCGGCAGCGTCGAGATCTCGCGACGCGTGCTGCCGCGCTGGCGACTCGCGGCGTTCACCGACGCGGGCGGTGCGTTTCGCGGCGGTCACGATGATTTCCACCAGAGTGTGGGCGCCGGGATACGCTGGCTGTCACCGGTAGGGCAGGTCCGTGTCGATCTGGCGTTCCCGGTGAACGACAGCCGCCATTCGGGCTTCCGGCTCCACGTCAGCATGGGGCCACCGCTGTGAACGCGCGTCGCCTCGCACTGTTCGTGCTGCGCCTGTTCCTGTGGGGGCTGAGCGCGGCGGTGCTGTTCGCGATCGCACTGGCTGCCAGCGAGCGCGGCACCGCACTGGCGGCACGCGCACTGAGCGCGCTGGTGCCGGGGCTCGCGCTTGAGCATCGCGCCGGCAATCTGCTGGAAGCGCAGTTTGCACTTGTAGGCTGGCACGATGATTCGACCACCGTGAGCGCGCACGAGGTGGCGTGGAGCCTTGCTCCGCACTGCCTGTTGAGCGATCGCCTGTGCTTCGCCAGCCTCACGCTGGAACGCCTCGACATCGTGCTCGCCCCCGGGCAGGACGACGCAGCGCCGTTTGCGCTGGAGCCGCTGAATGCACCGTTGCCGGTGACGATCACGCACGGTGCGATCGGCGAACTCAGCATACGGCGCGCGGACAGTGAGCTGCTCAGGCTGCACGAAGTACGGCTTGGCGGTCGCTTCATCGACAGCCGGATCACGCTCGAAAGCCTGGCTGCGCGCATGGGCGAATTCAGCGCCTCGCTCAAGGCGGAAATCGATCTGCGGGCACAACTGCCGCTCAGCGTGAGCGGGCGCATCGACTGGGCGCGGCGACAGCAGGCGGAGCTGCGCCTGACGGGCGACCTCGCTCATCTCAACTTCGATGCCACCGGCAGCGGCGAGTACGCGATCGACGCCGAAGGCTTTGCCGAGCTGCTTGCCGACGCGCCGCGCATCGAGCTCAGTGCGTCGAGCCGCGACACGCTGCACCCGCTGCCCGCCGCGCCCGAATTCGCCGCACTGCAGGACGTGGTGCTGCGCATATCCGGCAGCAGCGAGGAACTGCAGGCGCATTTCGCAGCGCGCGTCAGCGGCAGCCTGAGCGGCGCGGCGCTGCTCGAGGGCACGGCGACGTGGACACCCGAGCGCACGCACATCACCCGGCTCGAACTCGGTGGTGAGGCGGGCAGCCTCGTTGCCACCGGAGAACTGCGCGGAGCGCAGTGGACCGCCCGACTGGACGCGAGCGATTTCTGTCCGCTCGCATGGCAGCCGCAGTTCGAGTGCCGGCTGAGCGGCGAGTCCACGCTGGCCGGCACCCTCGATGGCGCCCTTGCCACGCTCGATGTGCGCACCGTGCTGCACGGCAGCGTGAACGGGCGCGACGCGCGCGTCGAAGGCAGTGCGACACGCGATCGCGATGGCGCCTGGCGGCTCACCGGACTGCGCATCCTGAATGGCACCAACCGCGTGCAACTCGACGGCAGGATCGGCAGCACACTGGCGCTGGACGCCACGGTCGAGCTGGGCAACCTGGGTGACACGCTCGCGGGTGCACACGGCAGCGGGCACGCAAGGCTGCGCATCGGCGGCACGCTGCGGGATCCGCAGGTCGACGGCGAGCTGAGCGCACAGGGACTGCACTGGCAGGACCACGCGGCAGACCGCGTGAATGTGCAGGCGCACTGGCCCGGACTGCGCAACCGCGACAACCGCGTGCGCGTGAGTGCCAGCGGACTGGTCGTGGCTGGCACCGCGCTCGGTACGCTGGAGGCAAGCGTGGAAGGCTCGGGCAGCGCGCACCGCATCGCGCTTGCCGTGCACGCCGACTCCACCCGGCTCGAGACACACTGCAGCGGCGCGCTCGCTGAGGGTGGCGACTGGCGCGGCAACTGTGATGCGCTCGGCGTGAACCCGCACCCCTCGCTCGGGGAGTGGCGAGCCGACCGCGCCGTATCACTCGCGTGGGATGCCGGCAGCACGACGGCGCGGATCGGTGCGTTCTGCCTCGGTCATGAGCAGACCACGCTCTGCAGCACGCTTCCCGTTCTGCTGGGACCGGAGCGACTGGAAGGAATCGCACTGCGCGGGCGCGATATTCCGCTCGCCATACTGGAACCGTGGCTGCCCGTCGAGCTGCAAGGCGACGGCATGCTCGGTTTCGACGCAAGCGCGAGCCGTGTTGCCGGTGCACCCGTACGCATCGAGGCGCGCGTGTCGGGAGCCGCGATGACGCTCGGCATTCCGGTCGGGGGCGACGTGCTCGCGCTCGAGCTGAACGGCTTCACGGCAGGCCTGCAGGGAACTTCCCGGCGCGCGGCGATTGCCTGGCAACTCACCCTGCGCGGGGGTGGCGGCGTGAACGGAAATCTCGACGCCGACTTCGCCAATCGCGTGCTGGACGGCACGGTTTCGCTGCAGGATCTGGATCTGGCACAACTCGCCGTGCCGTTGCCGGGGATGCTCGATATGGCCGGCACACTCGCGGGCACACTGCGATTGCACGGGGCGCTCGAGGCACCGCAACTGTCCGGCGCACTGCAGCTCGCTGACGCGCGCTTCGTGCACGAGCGGCTGTCGCAACCGATCGAGGACGTCAGCGTCATGATCGATTTTGCCGGCAACGACGCGCACATCGACGGCCGTTTCCGCACCGGCTCCGGGACTGCCACGCTCGGCGGCAGCGCACGCTTCGACGACGAGGGTTGGAGCGCAGACCTGGCGCTGCGCTCATCCGGTCTGCAGATCGAACCCGTGCGCGGCAGCAGCGCCACGGTAGCGCCGGAACTGCACCTGCTGCTGAGCCCGACACAGGCACTGCTGAGCGGCGAAGTCTTCCTGCCAAGCGCCGACATACGCATCGACGAACTGCCCGATACCGCCGTCAGCGAGTCGCCGTATGCGGTCGTCGTCGGCGAGGAACAGGCAGGCACGCCATTTCCCTGGGGACTCGATGTACGCGTGCGCCTCGGCGAGCACGTGCGCCTGCGCGGCATGGGTGTCGATGCCCGGCTCGAGGGCGCGCTCGATATCACGCGCGACGCCAACGCGGGTCTGCTGCGCGGGCGTGGCGAAATCCGCATCGTCGACGGTCGCTATACCGCCTACGGACAGAACCTCGAGGTGAGTGAAGGGCGCATCCGCTTCCGTGGTGCACTCGATCGCCCGGACCTGGCGCTGACCGCAATCCGGCGCATCGAGGACGACAATGTCGAGGTCGGCGTACGCGTGCGCGGCGATCTACGCGAACCGGTGATCAGCACCTTCTCGCGTCCTGCGATGGAGGAGACGCTGGCGATGCACTACCTGCTGACCGGTCGCAAACCCGACAGCGGCGACAACCTGGACCTCGCGGTGAGCACGATGCTGATGCAGCTCGGCATGGCGGGTGCCAACCGCATCACGGGCAGCGCTGCCAGCCACCTCGGCATCCAGGATTTCCAGCTCGCGGCGCGCCAGGTCGAAGGAGGAACCGAGGTTCACCTGAGCGGCTATCTGTCACCCGATCTGTACCTGCGCTACGGCGTGTCCACCTTCGAGCGCATCAATACGTTTCGCCTGCGCTACCGCCTGCGCGGCTCCTTCTACATCGAGGCGATCTCCGGAATCGAGAACGCAATCGACTTCCTGTATTCTTTTGAACGATGAGCACCCAGGAATTCAGACTGCCCGCACTCGGCGACGGGCAGCGCGAGGCAACGATCCTCGAATGGTACGTGGCGCCCGGTGACTACGTCGTTGCCGGCC
>DAOLKH010000013.1:0-12088 GCA_035331685.1 Pseudomonadales bacterium | reverse complement strand
CCCGGCGTCGTAGACCGCACCACCGGCCGCCTCGAGGATCGCCTGCCCGGCCGCGCTGTCCCAGCCGCAGGTGCGGGTGCGACGCAGATACACGTCGGCGTCTCCCTGCGCGAGGCGGCAGAACTTGACTGCACCCGGCTCGGCGACGATGCGGGTGTCGATCCCGCGCGTGGCGAGCCGCGGTGCCAGTTCGGCGTGCAGCGTTTCGGTCTGTCCCGGACTCACCAGCACCCGGCAGGGAGCGTTCTGGCTGGCACGGGCTGTGTGGATCGGTTCGCCGTTACGCCATGCGCCGAAGCCGGCAGCGCCCTGGTACAGCGTTGCGCTGGTCGGCAGGCAGATCAGGCCGAAGCACGGATAGCCGTCGCTGATCAGCGCGATGTTCACGCTGAAGGCCTCGCTGCCGCGCAGGAACTCGCGCGTGCCATCGAGCGGGTCGACGAGCCAGAATCGCGTGGCGCCAGCGGGGTCGTGCTCGCCCTCCTCGCTGATCACGGGTACGCTGGCATCGAGTGGTGCGAGGTGCTCGGTGATCGCGCGCGAGGCAGCGTGGTCTGCGGCACTGACCCAGCTGCCGTCGGACTTGCGCTGGCGTTGCAGCGTTGTATCGCGCAAATCAAGGATGGCGGCGCTGGCAGCCCGCGCTGCCGCCACGGCCGCGGAGCGCCAGCTTGCAGGCAGGCCGTTCAGAAGTTCCCCGCTGCGGCCAGACGCTCGCGGGCGAGGAACAGTGCCGCCACCGCGTAAGCCTCGTGCAGTGTGCCGTTTTGCTGCAATTCGATCAGTTCGTCGAAGCTGTGGGTACTTACTATCAATGGTTCCGGCTCGTCGCCAGGCAGGCGCTTCGGGAACAGGTCACGCGCAAGCACGATGGCCATGCGATTGCCCATGTACGAAGGGGACAGTGTCAGCTCGCACAGCAGTTCGAGCCAGCGCGCACCGTGACCGGTCTCCTCCATCAGTTCACGGTTCGCTGCGTCGAGGATCGACTCCTCGGTATGTACGGCGCCTTTGGGGAACGACAGATAGTAATCGCCCACTCCGGCACCGTACTCGGTCACCAGCAGCAACCTGCCGGAATCGTCGACCGCGACGATCATCACGGCGCCGTGGAAGCCGGGGTTGAGCCGTTCGTACGTGCGCTCGACGCCGTTGCCGAAGCGCAGCTTCTGTTCCTGCACATGGAACAGCTTGGTGTGGCTGACCCAGCGTGCAGCAAGGATCTCGGGTTTGTGTGGATTGCTCATGCGGCATCCGTCGAGCAAGGGGAAACGACGGTCGCACTATACGCGATGCGTCGTGGCGCGCTGCCTGAAGCGCTCTAGAATGGCGTCTGACGCCCGGAGGTGACTGCCGATGATCGACTGGGATGCGATCGACACCGTACTGCTCGATATGGATGGTACGCTGCTCGATCTGCACTTCGACAACTTCTTCTGGCTCGAGCACCTGCCGCAACGCTACGCCCGGATCCACGCGCGTGACGAAACTGCGGCGCGCCTCGAGCTGGCCGAGCGCTTCCGTGCCGAGCAGGGCTCCCTGAACTGGTACTGCGTGGATCACTGGTCGCGTGAGCTCGGACTCGACGTGAGTGCGCTCAAGCGCGAGGTGCGCCACCTGATCGCCGTGCGCCCTTACGTCGAGGAGTTCCTCGCGCGACTGCACGCGGGCAGGCAGCGCGTGCTGCTGGTCACCAATGCACACCACAAGAGCCTCGAGTTGAAACTCTCGCACGTCGGCCTGGAGCACTGGTTCGACGCGATCGTGTCGTCACACGACTTCCGTCGCGCGAAGGAGGAACCCGGCTTCTGGGCTGCACTGGCGGCGGTGGAGCCGTTCGATCCGGCGCGCACGCTGCTGGTCGACGACAACCACACGGTGCTGCAGTCGGCGCATGAGTACGGCATCCGCCACCTGCTCACGCTGCTGCAGCCGGACAGCCGGCGCGATCCGCGCAGCGGGCTGCACTTTCCGGCGATCCTGCATTTCGACGAGATCATGCCCGCAGCGGAGCGCGGCGATGGGTGATGAACGCGTGCGGCTCGACAAATGGCTGTGGGCGGCTCGTTTCTTCCGCACGCGCAGCCTCGCGAAGCAGGCCATCGAGGGCGGCAAGGTGTGGTACGACGGGGCGCGCACGCGCGTGTCGAAGGAGGTACACGCCGGTGCGGAGCTGCGCATCCGCCAGGGCTTCGACGAAAGGACCGTGACCGTGCTGGCCCTGGCTACCGAGCGCAGGGGCGCGCCGGAAGCGGCATTGCTTTACCAGGAGACCACGGCCAGCATCGAGGCGCGCACCGTCGCGAGCGAGCAGCGCCGACTCGAACGCGCAGGGGTCAGCGCTCCGGCACAGCGACCCGACAAGCGCGACCGCCGGCTGATCCAGCGTTTTCGCGAGCGAAATGAAGCATGAACATTCCCGACTGTGATGTGCTGCTCGGCTTCCACTTCGAGACTGCCGCCGTGCGCGGGCACCTGGTGCGTCTCGAATCCAGTCTTGCCGAGATTCTTGGCCAGCATTTCTATCCGCCGCCGGTGGCTGCGTTGCTCGGTGAGACCCTGGCGGCGAGCGTGCTGCTTGGTGCGACGATCAAGTTTGCCGGCTCGCTCGGCGTGCAGGCGAAGAGTGCCGGACCGATTGCGATCCTGTTCGGCGAGTGTACCCACGAGCGCTGTATTCGTGGCTACGCGCAGCTCGCCGACGGTGCGCTTGGCGAGGCGTTTTCCGATCTGCTGGCCGCCGGTACGCTGGTGATCACGATCACCCCCGACGCCGGCCAACGCTACCAGGGGATCGTGCCGCTCGATGCGCCACGACTGGCCGGGTGTCTGGAGCACTATTTCGGGCAGTCGGAGCAACTGCCGACCTGCATCGTGCTCGCCGCCGACGGCGAACGGGCGGCAGGTCTGCTGTTGCAGGTGCTGCCCGGCCGGACCGAAGGCGAGAGCCACGCGCTTCAGTGGGAGCATCTGTGCCAGCTCACGCGTACGCTCGGCCAGGACGAATTGCTCGCCGAGCCGTTCACGACCATCCTTTACCGCCTCTTCCACGAGGAGCGCGTGCGCGTGCACGAACCCGAGGCGGTGCGCTTCGGCTGCCGCTGCTCGTACGAGCGAGCCGCAAACACGCTGCGTGCGTTGGGCGAGGCCGAAGTGCGCACGGTGTTCGCCGAGCAGGGAGCCGCCCTGATCCACTGCGAGTTCTGTCAGCAGGAGTACCGTTTCGACGCCGTTGCGCTGGAGACCCTGTTCCCGTGTGCGCACGGCGAGCCTCCCGGCCGGCATGAATGCCGACCTGCGGATGGCCTGTTCCCGCGTGCGCACGGCGAGCCTCTGCATTGATCGGAATTGTTGCGGTTTTCGCTCGCCAGACCTTTTTGCCATAATGTTGCCTCCTGCCGAGGGGCGTCCGATCGATGCGCGCCTGCGCCGGTCGGTGTCCAATCATCCTGATCCATCGGTCTACATAGGATTTCCGGAATGGAAACTGCGACGATTTCTACCAGCACCGTGTATACGGACCTGAGCTCCGCGCTCCTCGTCGAGCACGCGGTCCGCCGCAATGAGGGCCACCTGGCGAATACCGGGGCCTTCGTCGTGACCACCGGCAAACGTACCGGGCGCTCCCCTGCGGATCGCTTCATCGTCGACGAGCCGGGCTCGAGCGCAGCGATCGACTGGGGGCCGATCAACCGCAAGTTCGACGCCGGGAAGTTCAACGCGCTGTGGGATCGTGTCGTCGAGTTCACGTCCGCGCGCGACCGCTTCGTGGCGCACCTGCACGTGGGTGCCGACCCCCAGTACTACGTTCCGATCCGGGTCACGACCGAGGACGCGTGGCAGAACCTGTTTGCCCGCAACATGTTCATCCGCCCGGACCAGTACAACCCGCGCGCGAAGGAAGAGTGGCAGGTCCTCAACGTGCCGTCCTTCGTCTGCATACCGGAGCGTGACGGCACCAATTCCGACGGTGCAGTGATCATCAACTTTGCGCAGCGCAAGGTCCTGCTGGCGAACATGCGCTATGCGGGAGAGATGAAGAAAGCGATGTTTTCGGTGCAGAACTTTCTGCTGCCCGAACACGATGTGCTGCCGATGCACTGTGCGGCGAATGTGGGCGAGGACGGTGACGTCGCACTGTTCTTTGGTCTGTCGGGAACCGGCAAGACCACGCTGTCGGCCGACCCGGACCGCTATCTGATCGGCGACGACGAACACGGCTGGGCCGAGGGTTCGGTGTTCAACATCGAGGGCGGCTGCTACGCGAAGACGATCAACCTCAGTCACAAGAACGAACCGCTGATCTGGGAGGCGATCCGCTTCGGCGCGATCGTCGAGAACGTGGTCACCGACGAAGTGCTGCGGATCGCCGATTACTCGGACACCTCGCTGACCGAGAACGGGCGCTGCTGCTACCCGCGCGAGCACATCGAGAAGCGCGCGGAGAAGAACGCCGCCGGAGAGCCGCGTGCGGTGATCTTCCTGACCTGCGATGTCACGGGTGTGCTGCCGCCGGTGTCCATCCTGTCCAAGGAAGCCGCTGCCTACCACTTCCTGAGCGGCTACACGGCACTTGTCGGTTCCACCGAGATGGGTTCCGGCAGCGGCATCAAGTCCACGTTCTCGACCTGCTTCGGTGCGCCGTTCTTCCCGCGCCCGGCGCACGTCTATGCGGATCTGCTGATGCGCCGCGTCGAGAAGTTCGGCAGTCAGGTCTACCTGGTCAATACCGGCTGGACCGGGGGCAGCGGCGGCGCGGGCGGCAAGGGACACCGCTTCCCGATCCCGACCACGCGCGCGATCATCGCGGCGATCCAGAGCGGCGTGCTGGTTGGCGCGCCGACCGAGCATCTGCCGGGGCTGAACCTCGATATCCCGAAATCGGTGCCGGGCGTCGACGCGCAGATCCTGAATCCGCGCAACACCTGGGAAGACCAGGACGCCTACGTTGCGCAGATGCGCGGTCTGATCGACCTGTTTCTGCAGAACTTCCGCAAGTTCAGCGGTGTTTCGGAAGCGATCGTCACCGCAGGCCCGCACCTGCCGGACTGAGTTCCATGGCGGGTTGGGGCTGCATCGTGCAGCGCCAACCCCTGGCTTCTGCCGGGTCTGGTCTGCGGACCTTCAGCGGGTCTTCGCGATCACGTTGTCCGCGTACCAGCGCATCTGGCCCAGTTTCTCTTCCAGCGAGGTATCCGGGTCCTTGTTGTAGACGTTGCGGAATGCAACGATCACTTCGTCGACGCCGATGTCCTCGAGGCGCTTGATGCCGTCGGCCGAGAACGCCTCCGCACCCATGCCGTGGACTTCGAAAGGCGTATTCTCGCGGCCGTATTCCGTGCGCAGCGCCCGCAGCGTCTTCACGTAGGCGGCCAGATCGTCGAGCGAGGCGCCTGCAGCGACCCAGCCGTCACCGATGCGCGCCGCGCGCTTCAGCGCGACATCCGTGTGCCCGCCGATCAGGATCGGTACCGGTTTGGTTGGTACCGGGCAGAGCTTGATCGGTGCCATCCGGAAGATCTGCCCTTCGTAGCCGAAATAGTCTCCGCTCATCAGGCCGCGGATGATCTCGATCATCTCGTCCATGCGCTGGCCACGCTTCTCGTAGGGGATCTGGCACGCGGCGAAATCCTCGGGCCATGGGCTCAGACCCACGCCGAGCACGATACGGTTGTTGCTGAGGACGGCGAGGCTCGACAACTGTTTCGCGACGATCGCCGGCTGGCGGATCGGCAGCTTCACGACCGAGGTGGTGATGCGCAGCTTGCTGGTGACCGCTGCCACCGCTGCCATCGCGATGAATACCTCGAGGAACGGCACCCCGTCGAGGAAGTCACGGCTGCCATCGGCGTTGTATGGATACTGCGCGTCGCTTTCCTTTGGGTAGCAGATGCTGTCGGGCAGCGTGAAGCTGTCGAAGCCCATTTCCTCGGCGGCACGAGCGAGCGGCAGGTACTGGTCGGGTGCGGGCATGGAAGCGTGGTAAGCAAAGCGCATGGTCCGTTTCTCCTGTTCGGCTTTCGACGCCCGCTGTGAGAGCGGGTGGATGGTGCGTCGCGGACCGGCAAGACAGGTCTGCACTGCAGGCGGTCCGGGCGTGCTGACGATAACGCATCGGCTTGCTGCTTTGATAGTCGGCGAGGTGATGGTGCCGAGGTTTTGCCACCACGAAGCAAGGGGTATGCTTGCGGCAGAATCCGGTGTCGCAATACACCGCCATCCGTACCGGAAGCTGGAGAGGGGACCATGCTGGATATGCAGACCGTGCGCGCAGACCTGTTGGGCAAGCGTGCCGAACTCGAGGAGCGCGTGCGGCGCATCAATGCCGACCTGCGCCGGCGCGAGGAGCCGATGTCGGCGGATTTCGGCGAGCAGGTGGTGGAGCAGGAAAACCTTGATGCACTGTACGCAATCGAGTCGGAGGCGCGCCTGGAACTCAAGAAGGTCGAATATGCCCTCGAGCGCATCGAGCGCGGAGACTACGGTGCGTGCAGCCGCTGTGGAGGACCGATCGGCGCTGCGCGGCTGCTGGCGTTGCCGCATGCAGATACCTGCATAGCCTGCGCAGACTGACCGGGGGGCGATTCGACAATGTCCGTACAGCCACTTGCGCCCGAACTGCTGTGCTGCCGAACCGATCCCGCGACGCTGGGATTCCGTTCGACCGAGGAGTTGCCCGACATCGATTCCGCGATGGGGCAGGATCGCGCGATCGCAGCCATCGAGTTCGGCGTCGGCATGCAACGCGAAGGCTACAACCTTTACGTGGCCGGGCCGACCGGTATCGGCAAGCGCGCGCTGGTCGACCATCTGCTGGCACAGCATGCGGCGCAGCGCGGCGAGCCTTCCGACTGGTGCTATGTGAACAATTTCGAGGACGCCTCGCGTCCGCGTGCGCTGAGCCTGCCGGCCGGCAAGGGCATACAGCTCAAGCGCGACATGGAAAAGCTGATCGAACGCATGCTGGTCACGGTGCCGAACGTGTTCCGCGGCGATGAGTACCGACGGCGCATCACGGAGATCCAGGAGGAGTATCAGGAAAAGGAGGCGAAGCAGTTCAGCGATCTCAACGATGCGGCACGCGCTCGTGGCATGGTGGTGATCCGCACCCCGGGCGGTTACACGATCGGTCCGCTGCGAGACGGCAAGCTGATGACGCCGGCGCAGTTCAACGAACTGTCGCGCGCCGAGCAGGACGCAGCGAAGGCGGTGATAGATGAACTGAACCATCGCCTGAAGTCGATCATCGAAAGCATCCACGGCTGGCAGGAGGAGAGCGTCGAACGGGTCAAGGCGATCGACAACGAGTTCATCCACGACATCATCGATCCGATACTGGCCGCGCTGAAGTCGCGCTACCAGGCGTATCCGGACGTGGTTGCGTTCCTCGACGCCGCCCTGCAGGACATGGCCGAGAACGTCTGGGATTTCATGCCCGGCGAGCCGCAGGAAGGCAATGTGCCGCTGCGCAAGAAGGTGTTCGCGAACGAACACCTGCGCTACCACGTGAACGTGCTGGTCGACCACGATGGCCAGCGCGGCATGCCGGTACTTTATGAAGACAATCCGACGCTGCAGAACGTGCTCGGGCGCATCGAGCACATCGCCCAGATGGGCACGTTGCTGACCAATTTCAGCCTGATCAAGCCCGGCGCGCTGCATCGGGCCAACGGCGGCTACCTGGTGCTCGATGCGCGCAAGATATTGATGAACTCCTTCGTATGGGACGGCCTGAAGCGCGCGATCCGCTCGCGCGAGATCCGCATCGAATCGATCGAGCACATCCTCGGCATGGTCTCGACCACCTCGCTCGAGCCGGAGCCGATCCCGCTCGACGTGAAGATCGTGCTGGTCGGCGACCGCTACCTGTATCACCTGCTGCAGCACTACGACCCCGAGTTCAGCCTGTATTTCAAGGTCAACGCGGACTTCAGCGACGGCATCGATCGCAGCCCGGAAGCGATCGTGCCCTACGCGCGCATCATCGCCACACTGGCGCGGCGCGAGAAGGCGCGTCCGCTGTCCGCTGGCGGGGTTGCGCGCGTGATCGATCGCAGCTCGCGCAGTGCCGAGGACGCCTCGAGGCTGTCGCTGCACCTGGGGGATCTGGTCGACCTGATCCTGCAGGCCGACTTCTGGGCCGGGCGTGACGCCAGTGCACTGGTGGAGGCACACCATGTCGACCAGGCGATCGCGCAGTACCGGTTCCGCAACAACCGCTATCAGGAGTTGCTCAGCGAACAGATCCACAAGGGCGTGATGCTGCTTGCCACCGAAGGTACCCAGGTCGGGCAGATCAACGGACTGTCGGTGATCCAGCTCGGTGACTACAGCTTCGGTCGGCCGTCGCGCATCACCGCCACCGCGCGTCTGGGGTCGGGCAAGCTGGTCGATATAGAGCGCGAGACCGAGCTCGGTGGCCCGCTGCACTCGAAGGGAGTGATGATCCTCGGCAGTTTTCTGGCACGCCGTTACGCGCACAGCCAGCCGCTCGCGCTGTCGGCGAGCATCGTGTTCGAACAATCCTACGGCCGTGTGGACGGTGACTCGGCGTCGATGGCAGAACTGGTCGCCCTGCTGTCGGCAATCGCCGACATTCCGATTCGCCAGGATCTGGCGATGACCGGCTCGGTGAATCAGCTTGGCGAGATGCAGGCCATCGGCGGCGTGAACGACAAGATCGAGGGTTTCTTCGATGTCTGCGTGGCGCGTGGGTTGAGTGGTACGCAGGGGGTGGTGATCCCGCGCGCGAACGTGCAGCACCTGATGCTGAAACCCGAGGTCGCCGAGGCGGCCCGTGCGGGACGCTTCCATATCTACGCCGTCGACGGCGTGGACGAGGCGCTGGAACTGCTTGCCGGGGTGCCTGCCGGAGCACCGGTAGCCGGTGACTGCTTCGAGGCCGATTCGGTGAACGAACGCGTACGTCTGCGGCTGCACGAGCTGGCCGAGATCGGCCGTCGGCACGCAGGCGAACAGTCGCCGGCAAGCGAGGCGAAGCCGTGAACGACACCGGGAATCGGGGCGGCAACCCGCTGCGGCGCATGATGCTGGCGCTGGATGCGCTGAATTGTGAAACCGCCCTGATCGAGGCTGCTGCCCTGATCGCAGCCAAGCTCGAGGCCGAACTCGACGCCCTGTTCGTCGAGGATGAGGATGTCTACAGGGTGGCAGACCTGCCGATCACGCGGGAAATCTCGTTGAGCTCGGCACGCGAGCGCGAGATCAGCGCGTCGCGGGTCGAACAGACGTTGCGCGGCCTGTCGCGCGAGGCAGAGCGACGCTTTGGCGCCGCGACCCAGCGCAGCCGCGTCAAGGGCCACTTCCATGTCACGCGTGCGCGCCGTGAAGAGGCGATCCGTGCGGCAGCGCTACAGGTCGACCTGTTGTTGCTGCAGCCGTGCGAACGCACCCTCGTGCGTGTGCTCGTGCGCGACAACCGGCCGCCGCGCGTATTCGTGCTGTGCGGGCAGACTCCGGCCAGTCGCCGTGCGCTCGAGCTCGGTGCACGGCTGGCGCGCGACGATCATCACGTGCTCGAGGTGATCGTCGCGGGAGAGTTCGACGCCGCGCTGCGCCGCGAGCTGGAAAGGTCGGGGTTGATCGTGGTGGTACACGAACACCCGCCACAGAGTGCCGCGCTCGTGATGCTGACCGACGTCGACAACCGGTCGGGAGCCACCGTGCTCGTGGCCGGTGATCTGCTTGGCCCGGACAATCGTAATTCTGCCCTGGAACGCCTGTCGCAGTTGCGCTGCCAGGTGTTGCTGGTGAACTGAAGCCGATTTCCTTATGAACTCACGGTGAATTCCCGTCGGAGCCTCTGCTACGATGGCCGGGAAATCCACCCAGACACAGCGGAGTGATTACTCATGACGATCAAGGTTGGCGATCGCATCCCCTCGGCTACCCTGAAAAGAATGGGCGAGAAGGGACCTGAAAACATCGGCACGGACGAGCTTTTCCGTGGCCGCAAGGTCGTGCTGTTCGCGGTGCCCGGTGCCTTCACTCCGACCTGCACGGAGGCGCATCTTCCTGGCTACGTGGTGAACGCGGACCGGATCAAGGCCAAAGGAGTCGACACGATCGCCTGCATGGCGGTCAACGACGTGTTCGTGATGAATGCGTGGGGCAAGTCGCAGAATGCCGAGGAACTGCTGATGCTGGCCGACGGCAACGCGGATTTCACGAAGGC
Organism: Pseudomonadales bacterium; assembly: GCA_035331685.1. GTDB lineage: Bacteria > Pseudomonadota > Gammaproteobacteria > Pseudomonadales > UBA5518 > UBA5518. Next base: position 1,893 of record DAOLKH010000013.1, on the reverse strand, counting down.
GCTCGGACTCGAACTCGACGCCAGCGGTTTCGGCATGGGCACGCGTTCGCGACGCTTTGCGCTGGTCGCCGAGGACGGCGTGGTGCGCCACCTCGCGGTGGAACCGAACCCGGGGCTGGACGTGTCGGCTGCCGAGAAGATTCTCGAAGTGCTTTGATGCAGGAGTCGCGATGATGGATGCGCCGGTACGTGCGGGTGACGCCCCGATCGCGTGTGAGGTGGAGCAGGGCAAGAGCTACTGGTGGTGCAGTTGCGGGCGTTCGGCGCGGCAACCGTTCTGTGACGGTTCGCACAAGGGTACGAGCTTCACGCCGTTGCGCTACGACGCAGCCGAGACGCGCACCGTGTATTTCTGTGCCTGCAAGCTGAGCGCGAACCGGCCGGTCTGTGATGGAAGCCACAAGCGCGGCTGAAACCCTGCCCGAATGCCTGCGGGTTCGGGCGATGGAGGTGGGATCGTGAACGCCTTTGTGCCTCCCGCTGTCGAGACGGCACTGGTCGATCGCTTCGGCCGTCGCGTCGACTATGTGCGGATCTCGGTTACCGATCGCTGTGATTTCCGCTGCGTGTACTGCATGGCGGAAGACATGCAGTTTCTGCCACGCAGTGAAATCCTCAGCCTGGAAGAACTGGCGATGGCCGCCGAGACCTTCGTCGGACTCGGCGTGAAGAAGATACGCCTGACCGGTGGTGAGCCGCTGGTCAGGCACAACGTGCTGTGGCTCTGCGAGCGGATTGCGGCGCTGCCCGGTCTGCGTGAACTGGTGCTCACCACCAACGGATCGCAGCTGGTGAAGCTGGCGAAGCCGTTGCGCGCAGCCGGGGTGAAGCGGCTGAACATCAGCCTCGACAGCCTGGATCCGGCGCGCTTTCGTGCGTTGACACGCACCGGCGAGCTCGCGGTCGTGCTGGCCGGAATCGACGCCGCACTGGCGGCCGGTTTCGATCGGGTAAAGCTGAACAGCGTGATCCTGCGTGGCAGCAACGACCACGAGGTGCTGCCTCTGCTCGAGTTTGCGCGTGAACGCGGTACCGACATCACGTACATCGAGGAAATGCCGCTGGGGCACATGGAAAGCCGCGACCGCGCGCTGAGTTTCTGCTCCAGTGACGAGGTGCGTGCGATCATCCGCGCACGCCATGAACTCGAAGCCGTCGCCGACGACAGCGGTGGCCCGGCGCGCTACTACCGCATGCCGGACAGCCCGATCCGGGTGGGATTCATTTCACCGCACAGTCACAATTTCTGCCATCTCTGCAATCGGGTGCGGCTCACGGTCGAGGGCCGTCTGCTGCTTTGCCTCGGCAACGAACACTCTGCCGACCTGCGCGCGGTGATGCGTGCGCGCCCCGGTGATCGTGAAGCCCTCGCGGCGGAGATCGTGCGCGCGATCGAGCTGAAGCCCGAGAAGCACCATTTCGACCTGAATGCCGAACCGCAGATCGTGCGGTTCATGAACATGACGGGCGGCTGAGCCGGAGCCTCCCGGCCGCCATCTACCCGAGTTCGACCACGACCGGCGCGTGATCCGAGGGGCGCTCCAGCCTGCGTGGCGCCTTGTCGATCGTGCACGAGAGACAGCTCTGCGCAAGCGCCGGCGACAGCAGGATGTGGTCGATGCGCAGACCGAGGTTGCGCCGGAACGCGAGTCCACGGTAGTCCCACCACGAATAGCTCTTCTCCGGCTGCTCGAAGCAGCGAAACGCGTCTGCGAGGCCCAGCGCGAGCAGCTCGCGGAATGCCGCACGCTCTGCGCTGCTGCACAGGATCCTTTCGTACCACGCCTGCGGGTCGTGCACGTCGCGGTCCTCCGGCGCGATGTTGAAGTCGCCGAGCAGCGCCAGCCGTGGCCAGCGTTGCAACTCGTCGCGCAGCCACGCGGTGAGTGCCAC
>DAOLKH010000012.1:0-12608 GCA_035331685.1 Pseudomonadales bacterium | reverse complement strand
GGCCACCATGGTGGTTCGTGGAAGGTCGCATTCGCCGACTTCGTGACCGCGATGATGGCCTTCTTTCTGCTGATGTGGCTGCTCGCACAGACATCGCCAGAGGAGCGCACTGCGATCCAGGGCTATTTCAACGACCCGCGCGGTACGATCGCCGGCCAGGGAGGCGGACTCGACGCCCCCGGCGCCGGCCAGATAGGCCCCGGTGGTATCCAGACCGGTGCCATCTCGCTCGACAATCCGGTCAGCCAGGCCGAACCGAGCCAGAGCGAACCTTCGCTGGCCGAAGCGAGCGACGCAGCCGTGCGTGCGGAACAGCAGGCGCGCGAGAAGCGCTCGCTCGACGAACTGCAGCAGGCGCTCGAGGAAGAGCTCGGCAAGCAAGATTCGGCGTTCGTCAAACTGCGTGACCAGATCATCATCGACCAGACGGCATTGGGGTTGCGCATCCAGCTCGTCGACAAGGACAACCGCCCGATGTTCGATCGCGGTGAGAGCCGACTGCAGGGCTACGCCCGCGAGGTGCTGCACGCGCTCGCACCACGCCTCGATGTGGTCGCGAACCGCCTCAGCATCAACGGCCATACCGATTCGGTCAGCTATCGCGACGGTTCCGACTACAGCAACTGGGAGCTGTCGGCCGACCGGGCCAACAGTGCGCGGCGGGCGCTGATCGAAGGGGGTTACCCCGAAGACAAGATCTTCACCGTGCAGGGAATGGGTGCCTCGGTGCCACTGATCACCAACGATCCTGCTGCCGCGAGCAACCGCCGGATCGTGATCCTGGTGTTGCGCCGCGAGGTCGAGGACGCACTGAAGGGAGTCACGCTGGTCTCGCGCACGCAATCCGAGTTCCTGGAGCAGACCGAGCCCGTCGCTCCGCAGGCAGAATGACAGCGGACCACTCGACGAGGCGCGCGGCAGGGAATATGCCCTGACATTGCACCGCGTGCTTCACGCTACGCGACGCTAGAATGCGCGCCATGCAGCAGACACTCCCTCTTTTCAGCCACCGCAAATACTGGGCCCGGCGCTTCGGTACAGCCCCTTTCCTGCCGATGTCGCGCGAGGAGATGGAGACGCTCGGCTGGGATTCCTGCGATGTCGTGCTCGTCACCGGCGATGCCTATGTCGACCATCCGAGCTTCGGCATGGCACTGATCGGACGCACGCTGGAAGCGCAGGGGTTTCGGGTCGGCATCATCAGCCAGCCGCGCTGGCAGTCACCGGAAGACTTTCGCGCCCTGGGTAGACCGAATCTGTTTTTCGGCATCACGGCCGGCAACATGGATTCGATGATCAACCGCTATACGGCGGATCGCAAGATCCGTTCCGAGGACGCCTACACCGCTGGCGCAGAGCCGAACCGGCGCCCGGACCGCGCGCTCACCGTCTACGCGCAACGGGCGCGCGAAGCGTTCCCCGACACACCCATCGTGATCGGTTCGATCGAGGCCAGCCTGCGACGGATCGCGCATTACGATTACTGGTCGGACAAGGTACGCCGTTCGGTGCTTGCCGACTCGAAGGCGGACCTGCTGATTTACGGCAATGCCGAACGCGCGCTGGTCGCACTGGCGCACCGGCTCGCTGCCGGCGAAGCGGTGGCCGCGATCCGCGATCTGCGTGGCACTGCATTCATGGTCACGCACGGCTGGCAACCCGGAGCGGACTGGAGCGAGATCGACTCCAGCACCGTGGATACGCCCGGCGCGCTGATGCGCCAGCCCGACCCCTATGCGATGGGGGCGCCGGTACCGGAAACATCGTCACCCCCGGTACGGTCGCAGCCGGCGCCGCCTGCTGACACCGCGACCCAGATTCTGCATTTTGCGCCTGTCGACAAACGCCGGATCGACCGCGAGCGCTGCGTGGTACGACTGCCTTCATACGAAAGTGTGCGCGATGACCCCGTGCTGTACGCGCACGCATCACGCACGTTCCATCTCGAATCGAATCCGGGCAATGCCCGGGCACTGGTGCAGCAACACGGCGATCGTGACGTGTGGCTGAATCCACCGCCGCAGCCACTGAGCACCGCCGAGATCGATGCCATCTACGAACTGCCGTACCAGCGCCGTCCGCACCCGGTGTATGGTGATGCACGCATCCCGGCCTACGAGATGATCCGCTTCTCGATCAACATCATGCGCGGCTGCTTCGGCGGCTGCACCTTCTGCTCGATCACCGAGCACGAGGGACGGATCATCCAGAGCCGCTCCGAAGCTTCGGTGCTGCGCGAGATCGAGGAGATACGCGATCGCACGCCAGGCTTTACCGGCGTGGTTTCCGACCTTGGCGGACCTACCGCGAACATGTACCGCCTCGCCTGCCGGTCGCGCGAGATCGAGAGCGCATGCCGCCGGCTGTCGTGCGTCTATCCCGACGTGTGCGAGAACATGGGAACCGACCACTCGGCACTGGTTGCGCTCTACCGCAAGGCACGGGCGGTGCCGGGAGTGAAAAAGGTACTGATCAGCTCGGGTCTGCGCTACGACCTCGCGGTCCGTTCACCCGAATACGTGAAGGAGCTGACCCAGCACCACGTCGGCGGCTACCTCAAGATCGCTCCCGAGCATACCGAGGAAGGGCCACTGTCGAAGATGATGAAGCCGGGCATCGGCAACTACGACCGTTTCAAGGAGATGTTCGACCGTTTCTCACGCGAGGCTGGCAAGGAACAGTACCTGATCCCCTACTTCATCGCGGCACATCCGGGCACCACCGATGAAGACATGCTGAACCTCGCGCTGTGGCTGAAACGCAACGATTTCCGACTCGACCAGGTCCAGAGTTTCCTGCCTACGCCGATGACACTCGCGACCACGATGTACCACACGCGAAACAATCCACTGAAGCGCGTACGCCGCGACGGCGAACCGGTGGAAACGGTGCGCACACCGCGCATGCGCCGCCTGCACAAGGCGTTCCTGCGCTATCACGACCCGGAGAACTGGCCGTTGCTGCGCGAGGCGCTGAAGCGCATGGGGCGCGCCGACCTGATCGGCAACGGCAAGCGGCATCTGGTGCCAGCGTACCAGCCGGCACGCAACGGCAACGCGGACGCGATTGGCGGAAGACGACCGTGTGCCCGACGCCGCAACGCGGGGTCCGGCCCGCCGCCAGTGCGCAAACATCGCAGCCCGCCCTGATGCATCGATAGGCCCGGTCGCGAGACTGGCCTGCTCGCCTCAGAACACAAGCCAGTTCAGCAACAGCCAGGCGAGAAACAGCACCCCGGTTGCCACCGCCAGTCGCAGACGCAGGGGACCGCGTCCAAGCATCGCAACCAGCAGGAATTTCACCAGCGTATTGGCCAATGCAGCGATACCGAGTGCGCGTGCGGCGACCTCGAACGCCGCCGCATCGCTTGCCTGCTGCGCGAGAGACAGCGTGATCGCGTTGACGTCGGTCAGCCCGGCGATTGCCGACACAACGTAGATCCCCCCCTCGGGTGCATGCTGTCGCGTCAACTCAACCACCACCAGCACCAGGGCGAACAGCAGGGCGAACTGTACCGCCGAGACGAGGTTGAACGGGTTGCTGACACTCACGACCTCACCGCTCGTGGTCACCGGACGCCGCCGCAGACCGCGCAGGTAGAAGAAGGCGGCAAGCAGCCCGGTCACCAGCGTCAGCGCACCGAAACTCTTGACCGTTGCAGGCAGCAGGTCACTGTTGACGATTGCTATCGTGATGATCACGCGCACGAACATGACGGCCCAGGCGGTCAGGATGCCTGCAGCGAGTGCATCGGCTCCGGTGGAAGTGGGATCGATGCGGCTCTGGCGCGCAAACCCCAGCGTCAGCGCCGTCGACGAGGCCAGGCCACCGGCAAATCCGGTCACCACGGTGCCATGCGCCGCACCGAGCAGGCGCACTGCAACGTAGCCAACCAGCGAGAGCCCGGAAATCAGGATCACGAGCAGCCACAACAGGTACGGATTGAGCACACCGAGCGGGTCGACGACGCGATTCGGCAGCAAGGGCAGAACGATGAAACTTGCAATCAGCAGCTTCAGTACCGCATAGATGTCGTCGGTGGCGACGCGCGCCACCAGACCGTGCAGGGGCTGCTTGAATGCAAGTACCGCCGAGGTAAGGATGCCGAGCGCGACAGCAACCTCGGCATGACCGTACATCACCACACCGCCGAGCAGGAACACCGTCAGTGCCGCGAACTCGGTCGACAGCCCCGGCGCATCGGGACGCACACGGCTCTCGAGTACGTGTCCGCTGATCACCGCAAACCCCACCAGTGCCAACGCAACCGCGTACAGCGCGGGTCCACCGTATTGCATGGAAGCCCACGCAGCGAGCGAACCCAGCTGGGCCAGCAGGATGAAGGTGCGCAGCCCCGCAATCGTACGGTGGCCGCTGGCACTCTGGCTCTTCTCGCGTTCGACGCCAACCAGTGCGCCGATCAGCAGGGCGATCAGAAAATCGCGCGCGACATCGAGGTCGATGCCGATCATCAGCGCAGGCGCCGTACCTTCGTTACCAGTACCGCACCCTGCCGGTATCCACGTGAATGAAGTTCGACGAGCGATAGAGACCCACACCGCCGCCCTTGAGGCTCACCGCAGCCTTGTGCAGCGCGAGCAGATCCGAACCCGGCAGCCGGATATCGATCGCCTGGCCCTGCAGGTGCAGACTGCCCTGTGCGACGCCGGAGCTGCGGGTGCGCAGCATCTCGTTGGTCGAGGGTGCACGATAACCCGAGATAACCTCGTACGAACGCAGGTTGCCGACCGTTGTCTGCAACCTTGCGAGCAGATCGAGCAGCCGCGTATCGATCGCGTGCACCACATTCGCGCGGTGATCACGCAACACGCGGTAGATCGCCCCGAGTGCATCATCGACGTAGCGACCGTTTTCCCAGTACGGAACACGCAGACGCTCGCCGGTATGCAGATTGAGGAAACCGAGTTCGCGAACTCCGGACTGCGCGCGCGCTGCCAGCGGCACACTGCCCAGTGCCGGTGTCGCCAGCATGCCGGCAGCGCCTGCGAGCGCAAGCCGCTTCAGGAACACGCGCCGGCCGGTGCCCGCTGCGCGCGACATGGAAGTGCGGGAATACGCCATGACGACTCCTTGGCGATCATTGTGCGGAGAGTGCTACAGTGCGCCGGCCGGGAACGATGCGCCCTTGCTGACACCTCGCCAAAATAGCCGTAAAGCACTGATCGGTAAAGCTTGCTCTACTCCATGCATCGCCCCCGCACCCACGCTTGCCTAGCCGTATCCCTGCTGTTTCTGCTTGCCCTTCCGACACGGGCGGACAGCACTCTGGCCGGCTTGCTGCACGAACTGCACAGCAGTGGTCGATTGCGGATCGCGGGCACGACCATCGTCGATACCGAGCTGCTGCAACGCTTCTACGCCGCGCGTGGCCAACAGATCGCCTGGGACGACGCCGGCACGCGCGCGAGTCTGGTCGAGGCCGTGCGTGCGGTCGAAGAGGAAGGGCTGCGGGCCGACGATTACCACCCCGCCGCGCTCGCTGCTGCGGTCGGCCTGCCGCGCGAACAGGCCGATCTGCTGCACACCGACGCGCTGATTCGGCTTGCATCCGACCACTTTCACGGGCGGCTCGACCCGGTGACCTACACGCCGCAGACCGATCTGCTCGCTGCGGAGCCCGGCGCCGACCCGGTTTTGTGGCTGGAGCGCAGCATTGCCGCAGGAGCCATTCCGACAGCGCTTGCGGAGCTGGTACCACGAACGCCGCTGTATGGCCGCTTGAAGGCGGCACTCGCCAGCTACCGGGAAATCGCCCGCCACGGCGGCTGGGGAGCGGTTGCAACAGGTCCCACGCTGCATCCGGGGGAACGCTCGGTGCGTGTGCCTGCGCTGCGCGCACGCCTGCGTGCCAGTGGCGATCTCGATGACAGCCCGGCCGATGACGAGAACCTCTACGATGCGCCACTCGCAGGTGCGGTACGCGCCTTCCAGGCGCGCCACCTGCTTGCGGTGGACGGAGTTACGGGGATCCGGACGCAGGCTGCGCTGAACGTTCCGGTGTCACAGCGCATCGACCAGATCCGCGTCAATCTCGAACGTGCCCGCTGGCTGCTGCACGACCTGCCGCCCACCTACGTGCTGGTCGATATTGCAGGCTTCGAGGTGCGCTATGTGCGCGACGGCGTCGAGCTGCTGCGCAGCCGTGCAACCGTCGGACGCACCTATCGCAAGACGCCGGTGTTCCGTTCGAGCATTTCCCATCTCGAGTTCAATCCGGCGTGGACCGTACCGCCCACGATCCTCGAACACGACGTGTTGCCGGCAATCCGCCGCGATCCGGGCTATCTCGCACGACGCGACATGCGGGTGCTGACGATGGACGGGCACGAGGTCGATCCGGGGACGATCGACTGGAACCACTACCGGGGTCGCAATTTTCCGTGGCTGATCCGCCAGGCTCCCGGTCCGCACAACTCACTCGGACAGATCAAGTTCACGTTCCCCAACGCCTACATGGTGTACCTGCACGATACGCCCGAGCGTGCGCTGTTCGCACGTCCGGAGCGCACCTTCAGTTCGGGATGCATCCGCGTCGAGCAGGCTCGCCAACTGGCACGCCTGCTGCTGGAGGTCGAAGGCCACGATGCTCCGCACGTCGAGGCGTTGTTCGACGACGTGCGCACGCGTCGTGTCAATCTGGCCAATCCGGTACCCATTCTGCTCTACTACTGGACTGTCACCGTCGCGAAGGACGCGACCGTGATCTTCAAGCGTGACATCTACGATCGCGATGCCGCATTGCTGGCCGCGCTCGACCGCCTGCGGAGCGACTGAACATGGATGCCAACTCGATCTTCATCGGTGCCGGAGAACAGCCGGTCACACTGCCGCTGCGTGTCGCGAACCGCCACGGGCTGGTCGCCGGCGCGACCGGTACCGGCAAGACGATCACGGTACAGTGCCTCGTGGAGGGTTTTTCCGCAGCCGGTGTTCCGGTGTTCGTGGCCGACGTCAAGGGCGATCTGGCCGGTCTGGCACGCCCCGGCACGCCGAACGAGCGGATTGCCGCGCGCTGGCAGAAGATCGGTGCCGAGCAGCCACCGTTCACTGCCTGCCCGGTCACGATCTGGGACGTCTACGGCGAGGCGGGAACGCCGCTGCGACTCAGCGTCTCGGAGCTGGGTCCGCAGATGCTCGCGCGCATGCTGGAGCTGAACGATACCCAGGAATCGACGCTGGCACTGATGTTCCGCTACGCCGACGACGAAGGGCTGCTGCTGCTCGACATGGCAGACCTCGAATCGACCCTCGCCTACCTGTACGCGAACGCTGGCCAGCTTGGGGCCGCCTACACCGCGCTGTCGCGTCAGTCGATCGCGGCAATCCAGCGTCGCGTGACGTTGCTGCAAAGCGCCGGTGGCAGCGGATTCTTCGGCGAACCGGCACTGCAGCTCGCGGACATCATACGGACCGGCGTCGACGGCCGCGGGATCGTGAACCTGCTCGATGCACGTCGCCTGATCACCCAGCCACGCCTGTACACCAGCTTCCTGCTGTGGCTGATGTCCGAACTGTTCGAGCAGCTGCCGGAAATCGGTGACCCGGACAAACCGCGCATCGTGTTCTTCTTCGACGAGGCGCACCTGCTTTTCAGCGGTGCCTCGCGTGTCCTTGCCGAACGCGTCGAACAGGTCGTACGCCTGATCCGCTCCAAGGGCGTGGGAATCTGGTTCATCAGCCAGAGTCCCGGCGACATACCCGGCAACGTGCTGGCGCAGCTCGGCAACCGTGCCCAGCACGCACTGCGCGCGTATACGCCGGATGAGCAGAAGGCGGTGCGGGTCGCAGCGCGCTCGTTCCGGGTCAATCCGGCGTTCGACAGCGAGGAGGTGATTTCGCACCTCGGAGTCGGCGAGGCGCTGGTATCCACCCTCGACGAGAGTGGTGTTCCCGGCGTGGTGCAGCGCACCTTGATCCGTCCTCCGGTGTCGCGCATGGGCCCTCTCGGCGACGAGGAACGCCGGGCACTGATCAATCAGGATCCGCTGTTCCTGCGTTACGGCAAGGTGCATGACCCGATATCCGCACACGAAGTCCTGCAGCAGCGCACACGCGATGCGCTCGCCGCGCACGAGCGCCAGCAGCAGCTCGACGCGCAGGAAAAGCAACAGCGGCGGGAAACAGTGGCACCACGGTCGAACCGACAGAGCACGACCGAGGCACTGGTGAAGAGCGTGGTGCGCACCGTAGGCACCGGCATCGGGCGCAGCATCGTGCGCGGCATCCTCGGCTCGATCACCGGTCGGCGCTGAGCGCGAGACAGGATCCCGGGACGCGGCTGCTGCTATCATGCGCCACGCTCGTGTCGACACATCGCAGAGGTTGTGATGATCCGCCTGCTGATCGTTCTGGTCGTCGTCGTGGCAGTGGCCTTCTGGATGAACCACGGTTCGCACGATTCGTCCGGCAGCACCGCTGCACGCCCGGAGCTGCGCTACCAGGAATCCACCCGGGAGGCGCAGGACCTGGAACGGCAGATGCAGGATCAGGCCCGCCAGCAGCTCGACGCCATCGACGCCGCGAACGACTGAAATTCCAGGCGTCCGCCTGCAGACCAACCAGGGAGAAACATGATTTCCACGGACATCGCGTCGCCGTCGTGGCGAAATCGCGCATACCATCTCTGTGCTGCCATCGCGGCACTTGCCTGCAGCACGACGCTGTCCGCTGCCGAACTCGAAACCATCGTCGTCACCGGCTCCCGCGTCGCCGAGTCCACGCGCGACATCGCCTCCAGCATCGGTGTCATCGACACGCACGAACTCGATCTGATGCGTGCAGTACATATCTCCGACGCACTGGCACGCATTCCGGGGACCTTCGTGCAGCGAGGCAACGGACAGGAACACCTCACGGCAATCCGTTCGCCGGTATTCACGGGCCCCGGTGGCTGCGGCGCCTTCTATTTTGCCGAGGACGGTCTGCCGCTGCGCCCGTCGGGGGTATGCAACGCGAACGAACTGTCCGAGGTCGATTACGAACAGGCCGAGCGCATCGAGGTGTTGCGTGGCCCGGGCAATGCGGTCCATGGCGGCAACGCACAACACGGCGTGATCAATGTGATCAGCATGCCCCCGCCGACCGGGCGCGCCGCCAGCGTCAGCGTCGGCGCTGGCCCGCACGATTACGCACGCCTGCTTGCAAGCTACGGACAGGGTGACACCGACGACGCGTGGCGACTCAGCCTCAACACCACCCACGACGGCGGCTACAAGCGAGATTCGGGCTACGATCTGCAGAAGCTCGTCTACCGGCACGATCACGCATGGTCAGACATGAAGTTGCAGTCGCTGCTCAGCCTCGGCAACCTGAACCAGGAAACCGCCGGCTACGTCATCGGCAGGAACGCCTACCGTGATCGCCATCGTCTGCGCGAAAACCCCAATCCGGAAGCGTTTCGCGACAACCGGACCGCGCGCTGGCATGGACGCTTCACGCTGGACGCATTCGGCGGTGAACTCTCGCTCACCCCGTTCCTGCGCTACCAGCGCATGCGTTTCCTGCAGCACTTCCTGCTCGGCCAGCCTCTGGAACAAAACGGTTTCGACAGCACCGGCTGGCAGAGCGACTGGCATCGCACGCTCGGCAGGAACCTGCAATTGCTGGCAGGTTTCGACAGCGAGTGGAGTCGAAGTCGCGTCGAACAGACCCAGGCCAACGCGGTAACCAGCCCGGTGCTGCCCAGGGGAAAGCAGTACGACTACAAGGTCGAGGGTCGCAATCTTGCGGCATTCACCCAGCTCGACTGGGAGCTCGCGAGCGGCACGCGCATACAGCTGGGAGCACGCCTCGAGCAGCAGCGCTACGACTACGACAACCGCATGATCGATGGCGCCACGCGCGACGATGGCACACCGTGTGGCACGCCGGCACGTCCGCAACCCTGTCGCTACTCACGCCCAGCGGATCGCCGCGACGAATTCACCGAACCCGCTTTCAGTCTGTCCGCCATCCAGGCTCTCGGTGAAACGCAGCGAATCTCGTTCATCTACACACACGGTCTGCGCCCCCCCGAATCGGCAGAACTGTACCGGCTGCAGGCCGGTCAGCTCGTGGCCAACATCGACTCCGAGCGTATCGACAGCGTCGAGTTCGGCTGGCACGGGGACATCGATCGTCTGTCGTTTGCGCTCGCTGCGTACGCGATGCACAAGAAGAACGTGATCTTCCAGGACAGCGAACGACGCAACGTCGACAACGGCGCCACCGCACACCAGGGGATCGAGTATTCGCTCGCATTGCGGCTCGCTCCCGGCTGGCAGCTCTCCGCCGACGGAACAAACGCCCTGCATCGCTACGATAACGATGCGCCGCTGCAGGAATTGCCGCCTGGAACCAGCATCAAGGGCAAGCAGATGGACACCGCCCCACGCAATGTTGCCTCGGTACGCCTGAGCTGGGAGCCACAGGATGGCACCTCGGCCGAACTCGAATGGCAACACACCGGCCGCTATTACCTCGAACCGACTCAGACCTACGCCTATGGCGGCCATGATCTGCTGCACCTGCGTGTGCAGCGCCGCTTCACGCCGCATCTGGGCATGACGATGCGCGTCCAGAACCTCGGCAACCAGCGCTACGCCGATCGTGCCGACTACGCCTTCGGCAACTACCGTTACTTCATCGGCGAACCGCGCAGTCTGTTCGTCGATCTCGACTGGCGGCTCTGAACCAGCCATGGCGCGCCCTACCCGAGCCATCATCGACCTGGCTGCGTTGCAGCACAACGCAGCGATCGCGCGTGCCCTGGCTCCGCAGGCGAGGCTGCTCGCCGTGGTCAAGTCCGACGGTTACGGGCACGGCGCCGTTGCCATCGCCAAAGCATTGCACGCGGATGCCGATGCCTTCGGCGTGGCATGCATCGAGGAGGCGCTCGCGCTGCGTGCCGCCGGTGTGGATGCCCCGGTGCTGCTGATGGAGGGCGTGTTCGAAGCCGCGGAACTCGCAATTGCCGCCCGCGAGAACTTCTGGCTGGTGGTCGAGAACACACGTCAGGTCGAATGGCTCGAACACGCACGCCCATCCGCACCTCTGGTCGTGTGGCTGAAAACCGACACCGGGATGTGCCGGCTCGGCTTCGCACCCGAATCGGTGCGCGCGCTCCATGCACGCCTCAGGGCGAGTCCTGCGGTCGCACCCGACATCGTCATCGCGACCCACCTCGCCTGTGCGGACGAAGCGGACAATCCGCTGACGCGCATGCAGCTCGTACGCCTGAGCGCGGCGATCGACGGCATCGACGCCCCGCTCAGCATCGCCAACTCGCCCGCGCTGCTCGCCTGGCCGGAAACCCGTGCGCAGTGGAATCGCGCCGGCTACATGCTCTACGGGGCATCACCCCTTGCCGACGACAGGCACCCGCTCACGCCGGAGCTGCGCCCGGTGATGTCGCTGGAATCGGCCGTCGTTTCGCTGCGTGACATCGCTGTCGGAGAAAGCGTCGGCTATGGTGCGACCTGGACCGCACGACGACCGACACGGCTTGCGACGGTGCCTGCGGGCTACGCCGACGGGTATCCGCGCAGCGCGGTCAACGGCACGCCGGTATTCGTCGGAGGGCATCGCGCCAGCATCGCCGGACGTGTGTCGATGGACATGCTGACGGTCGATGTCACCGACGTGCCGCAGGTGCACCCCGGCATGCCGGTGCATTTGTGGGGGACGCAGATCGGCGTCGATGTGGTGGCACGACACTGCGGCACGATCGGCTACGAACTTCTGGTGCGCGTCTCACCGCGCGTGCCACGTGTCTATACGAACGGCTGAACCGCCACGAAAGCGCGTGAACGTTCCAGCTCAGGACGGAATCTGCCAGAACGGCGTCTTCGCCCAGCCCTCCTCGAACGGCGTGTAATAACGGAACACGACCTTCAGCGAGGCGATTTTCCACTGACCATCGATCCGGCGGAAGGTGTCCTCGTAGTTGCCCATCGCCCATATCGCCTGATTGTGTGGCTGGATCACCGTTTGGGCCGTTATGTACCAACTGCCGCGAGCCGTATCACCGTCGACCTCGACGATTGGATTGTGGACCATGTGGGCGTTGAAACTGGTCGCCGGACCCACGAGACCACGAAAGAACGTATCCATGATCGCGGCGCGGCCATCGAAGCATCCGAAGAAGCCGTAGTCGCAACGCGCGTCTTCGGTCCACAGCCTGTCGAGCGCATCCCAGTCACCCGCGTCCACGAGCTGGCAGTAACGGTGCTTGAGTTGCCTGATCGCCTCGATATCGAGCAACTGACGAATGGCCGCGGCGTTGTCGATGGCGTGTTGCACGGAAACCCCCTGCTGCTTTCAAGTTGGTAAAACCACATTATCAAATCCGCTGCCGAGCGGCCATTCATGTCGCGCTCGTGCACACCCTATGCGCCACGTGCCGCACTGCCACCTCGAGCGCGTGCCACCGCATCCCGTGCCGCAACATAGCCGAAGGTGGCCGACGGACCCAGCGTCGAGCCTGCACCGGGATAGGTGCGCCCCATCACCGGAGCCGAACAGTTGCCAGCCGCATAGAGTCCGGCGATGACGTTGCCAGACCGATCGAGCACGCGGGCATGTTCGTCGACACTGATCCCGCCCTTGGT
>DAOLKH010000011.1:0-13519 GCA_035331685.1 Pseudomonadales bacterium | reverse complement strand
CCGCAGCGCCTGCTCGAGGATCCCGAAGGTGTGCTGGCACAGGTCCATCCGCAGGACCGCGAAGAGTTGCGCGCTGTCTACGAACGCTGCTGCCACGGCGGCGGAGCACTGCATCACGAGTACCGCGTGCTGGATGGGGAGGGCACGATCCACTGGCTGCTCGACGAAGCACGCCTGGTTCCCGCTGTCGACGGCACACCGCCGTTCCTGCAGGGCGTACGCATCGACATCACCGAGGACAGACGTACCGAAGACGAACTGCGCCAGCGGCTGGAGCACATGGTCGATGAGCGCACCGCACGGATTGCCGAACAGACCCGGCTCCTTGCGACGGCGAACACCCGTCTCCTCGCCGAAATCGAAGAGCGTCGCCAGGTCGAAGCGGCGCTGCGCACAAGCGAGGAGCGGTTCCGGCTTCTGCTCGAGTCGGCTGGTGAAGGAATCTACGGACTCGACACGCAGGGGCGCTGTACCTTCGTGAACGATGCCGCTCTCGAGATGCTCGGCTACCAGCGCGAGGAGATGCTCGGCCGCAACACACACGAGCTGATCCACCACAGCCACGGCGACGGCACGCCATATCCGGTCGGACAATGCCGGATCTACGATGCATTCCGCACCGGTGTTGCGTCTCGCACCCAGGTGGAATCGCTGTGGCGAGCAGACGGCACGACGCTGAGCGTCGAATATTCCTCGCATCCGTTGCGCGTCGGCGACAAAATCCTGGGCGCCGTACTGGTTTTCCGTGACGTCACCGAAGCACAGGCGCGCGCCACACGCCTCGCATGGCAGGCTTCACACGACGCGCTGACCGGCCTGGTGAACCGTCGGGAGTTCGAGATACGACTGGCAAACGCGATCGACAGCGCTCGCTCCAAGGGGGACGCACACGCACTGTGTTACCTCGACCTGGATCACTTCAAGGCCGTCAACGACAACTGCGGACACGCTGCAGGCGATGAGTTGCTGCGTCATGTGAGCCAGCTGCTGCACCAGCGATTGCGCCAACGCGACACACTCGCACGCCTCGGCGGCGATGAATTCGGTGTTCTGCTCGAACACTGCCCCGTCGGCAAGGCAGTGGAGATCGCCCGGGAGCTGTGCGCGGTCGTGCGCGAATTGCGCTTCACCTGGGAGGGGCACGAGTTCAGGATCGGTGCCAGTATCGGTGTGGCGCCGATCGACTCCTCGGTGCGCGACGTTGCGACCCTGATGAGTGCGGCCGATGCAGCCTGCTATGCCGCAAAGGCAGCCGGTCGTGGTCGTGTGCACCTGGTCGACGAGACTGTCGCACAAGCGCCACACGTCCGTCCCTGACAGCGTTCCGGGACTCAGCACGGATGCAGGCGCAGGAACGGATTCGCGATAAGTCCGAGCAGGCCACCAAGCCGGATCGGCGCCTCGAGAACCCCCAGACACAGGCAATCCGCCTCCGGTGCGGCGACGGGTCGGTGCACATCGGTTGTGCCGCGCAGCAGGAAATCCCCTGCGCGATAGCATCCCTCGTGATCCGCAAACGCACCACTCAGCACCACCGTGATTTCGCTGCCGCCGTGTCCGTGCTCCGGCACGCGCGAGCCGGCACGAATACGGTAGAGCGCCACTTCCCGCTGCGGGTCGCCAAAGCGCAGTCTGGAAGTGCGCACCCCTCGCCCGCTGCGCTTCCATTCGAGCTGCTCCACACCCGCCGGGGCGAGTCGCTGCAGCGCACGCGACAGGCCTGCAGAGCTGCCATGGACAGGTACTTGCGCCACTTCGGTTGCAGATACCGGGCTGCTGTCGTCCAGGCGCTGCAATAGCCGTATGAATGCATCCTCGGCAACCGGCACCGGATCAAGACTGCCAAGCAATTCGCCGCCCAGTTGATTCAGCTGTCGCATTTCACCACGACAACGGCGGCAGAAATCGAGATGCACGGCCATGGCGAGCGCCACCGCTCCCGGCAGGCTGCCGGCAGCGTAATCGTTCAGAAGAAACTGGTCGGGATGGTGTCCGGGCATCGTCACGGCTCTCCACGGTCCAGCATCAGCTTCAGCTTGCTCAACGCAAGGCGCACCCGCGATTTCACCGTCCCCAGCGGCAGGCCGAGTTCCGCCGCGACCTCCGTATGCGACTTGCCTTCCATGTACACCTTGTCGATGATCCGGCGCTGCTCCTGCGGCAGCATCCGCAGCGACTCGCGCACCTCTTCCCGGGCGCGCTGCTGCTGCACCTGCTCGTCGAGCAGATCCTCGTCGGTCCCCAGATCCCACAACTCGTCGACATCGACTTCTTCGCGCACCCGGTATTTCCTGCGCAGCAGATCGATGCGGCTGTTGCGCGCCAGCGTATAGATCCAGGTCGTCGCACTCGCCCTGCTCGCATCGAAGGTGCAGGCCCGGTTCCACACTTTCAGCATGACTTCCTGCACCAGTTCTTCAGCCGATGCATTCGACGCCATGCCGGGGCTGGACAGTGCGAAGGATTTCAGCAGCGGTGCAAAGTGGCGGAATATTTCTGCATATGCGTGACGATCACGCTGGTGCGCCACCGCCTCGAGCCGGCTGCTCCACACGTCGACGTCGTGCACGGCTTGCGCTGTCGCCACAGGCTTGTTCATGGTCGCCCATGATCCGGACTTGGTCTGGCGGTGTAAACCACTGCCAGTGCCACATGGCACCACACTCAGGCCCTGCATCTCCCGGTTCCGGCATGGACGACTTCGATGCGGCCTTCTACGCGCACAACCCGGCAGCGGATCACCGCACCATCCGGTACCGGTACCGGTCGACCGGCGCGTGATGTCTTGCAACGCCGTCTCAAGCCAGGCGTGCATCGATCAGCAGATTGCGCGGCGACAGCTCGCGTGCGCAGAAAGTGCCCACGCCGACGCGATAACCCGCCTCGACCAGGAACTGCGCGCGATCGAGCACCAGCCACAGCTCAAGCAGGCGACGAAAGCGGTGACGCACCAGATCGAAGGCACTCACCTCGCGAAAACGCGCTGCACCCGCCCGCTCGTAGTACGCAAAATCGAGCGTGCGGGGCAACGCGAGCTGTTTCATTGCACCGATGTCACGACAATACGCGGCAAAGCCATGCTGCAACACCGTCGCCGGCTGCGCGGGCAGCGGCAGATAATCATCGATACCCCGCAACTCCCGTTGCAGCAGATCGAAGCCGAGCTGCCACTGCTGCATGCGCTGGCGCTGGCGCCGTGCATGCCCCGCCGCGGTCACCGTTTCCTGCACCGCCGTGCGCAGATCCGCAGCCACCAGAGAGGGTGCCGTACGAACACCCGCGCGTGACAGCGCCAGCGGTGCCTCTGCCGCCGCCAGGTGATAGCAGCACGGCGCACAGGACAGCGCTGCCACGCGCGCCGCGACTCCCGCCTGCAACAGGCGCCGGTGCAGTGCCCCGCAGGCATGCAGCGCCAGGACATGACATTGCGGAGAGAGCCAACCCAGCGCCTGCGTTTGCATCACATCGCAGACGTGCAGGTTCACGTCCACCCCGCTACGCCGCACCAGTTCCTCGCCCGCATGCACCAGCCCGGCATCGCGCTCCAGCGCATCGAAGGTGCAGGATCGCCACTGCCAGCAGGCAGCGCGCGCCAGATGCCCCTTGCCGGCACACCAGTCGATGCCCCGCTGGCCGCCCGGCGCCACTGCACCCAGAAAGGCCTCGATCTGCCGCCACTTGCGCCCTGGAACCGTACTTGCAAACCCGGATGGCCACGGACGAAGCGCAATGCGTGGCCAGGCACCCACCTCTTCGAGTCCTGCGACTGCATCGAGTGGCAACCAGCGTGCGAGCCATGCCTGCGCGGCGCGCGGGTCGGCGTGCAGTGCCTCGACCTGCTCCAATCGCAGCGCACGCAACGCAGCAGCGAGTTCCGGCAGCACGGCCTCCCACGCGGGTCGCCGTTCGCGAAACGCCACCGAGCGCCACAGCAGGGCGTGCTCGCGAAGTGCCTCTCCACAGCCGGTCAGGCGCCAGGCAATCGCTTCATCCCGGATCGGTCCCGTTTCGGCGCCGGCCGGACGTTCAGCGCATATGGCGGAAGCACTCACGCAGTTCGTCGACGAAGATTGCCGGTTGCTCGAACGCGGCAAAATGCCCACCGCGCTCGAGTTCGTTCCAGTGCACCAGACGACTGAAGCGCTTTTGTGCCCAGCGCCGCGATGGCCGCAGGATCTCGCGTGGAAAGATGCTGATGCCAACCGGCACATCGACCGGATCCATGTTCGGTGTGGCCATGCTCTCCCAGTAAAGACGCGCCGACGACGCAGCCGAGTTCGTCAGCCAGTACATCATCACGTTGTCGAGCAACTGATCACGCGACAGCGCGTTCTCCGGGTGCGCCGCAGCGCCTTCGCCGCAGTCGGTCCAGGCGCGGAACTTCTCGATGATCCACGCCGCCTGTCCGGCCGGCGAATCGGCCAGACCGTAGCCCAGGGTCTGCGGTCGTGTGCCCTGCTGCTTCGCGTAGCCCGACTCCAGATCCTGGTAGTGCTGCATGTCGGCGAGCGATTTCTGCTCCGCAGCCGTGAGCTCGGCGAAGGTATCCGGGTCGGGCGCAACGATTGCCATGTTCAGGTGGATGCCACGACAGCGCGCAGCATCCGTCTGCGCCAGCGCGACCGTGACCATCGCGCCCCAGTCACCGCCCTGCGCGACGTAGCCCGCATACCCGAGGCGGTGCATCAACTCGCGCCAGGCAAGCCCGATACGTTCGACGTTCCAGCCAGCCTCGCCCGGCTTGTCCGAAAAACCGTAGCCGGGCAATGCGGGGCACACGACGTCGAATGCATCGCTGGCATCGCCGCCGTGCGCAACCGGGTCTACCAGTGGTCCGATCGCGTCAAGAAACTCGATCACCGATCCCGGCCAGCCGTGGGTCATCACCAGCGGCAATGCCTGCGGGTGCGGCGAGCGCACGTGGATGAAATGGATGCCGAGACCGTCGATCACGGTACGGAATTGCGGCAGGGCGTTCAGCCGCTGCTCGACACGCCGCATGTCGTAGCGTCCGGCCCAGTAGTCACACACCTCGCGCAGATACGCGAGTGGGATACCCTGGCTCCAGTCGGCGGTCGGCTCGCGATCCGGCCAGCGCGTCGCGGCGAGCCGCCTGCGCAGCTCTGCAATCTCGTCGTCGCTGACTGCCACCCGGAACGGGATGATCGTGTCGTTCATGACTGCCTCTCCTCTTCTATCGTGTCGTCCAGAAGATCAATCGCACGTTGAAAGCACATCTGGATCAGATCATCCCGTCGATGGCATGGCCCATTCTTGCATTGCCGGCGTACAGGCTCAAAGCTGGGTGGGCGCGGACGGCGTCATATAATTCACGATACGACGCCATTTCCGGAAACCTCCTGATCCCGGCATAATCCCTCCCCTGCCTACGCGAGAGAACCCACCGATGACGCAACGCTTCGATCCGGCCGGCCTCCCCTTCGATGATGACGACGCGACCATCATGGCCGCGCTCGAAGAGGCCAGCATCCCGTGCCTGATGCTGTCGATGATGCACATGAGCGGGGACTACTCGCTGCTCGACGGCGGATTGCGTCCGCTGACGTGCACGCTGAACGACATGCAGTGTGGCATGCCGCCGGAGCAGCAGGCGCAAGTGCGCCGACGCGCGCTCGAAGTGATTCGTGCCTACCGTGATCGCGGCTGTACGCTGCCACCACCGCCCGATCACGACACGCTGCAACGGATGATGGGTTTCCTCGTCGCTGGCGAAGTGCCGGCCGAATACGTGCCGATGATGCTCGAGGAAACCGAACTGGACGGGCGTGACGCCCGCGAGGTCTCGCTTGCACACATTCCGCGCGCTGCGCGCCGGTCGCTGCCGGTGCTGGTGATCGGCGCCGGGATGTCCGGCATCCTCGCGGGCATCCGCCTGCGCGAGCAGGGCATTGCATTCATCATCGTGGAAAAGAACGCCGGCCCTGGCGGCACCTGGCACGAAAACACCTACCCCGGCTGTCGCGTTGACGTCGGCAGTCATTTCTACTGCTATTCGTTCGAGCCGAACCTCGAATGGAGCGAATTCTTCGCACAACACCACGAGCTGCGCAGCTACTTCGAACATTGCGTGCGCAAGTACGAACTCGAGTCGCACATACGCTTCAATACCGAGGTGATCGCAGCACGCTACGACGAAGCGGATGGCATCTGGCACGTCACGATGCGCTGCGGTGGCGAGGAGTTCACGCTCGACGCACGCGTGCTGATCAGCGGCGTGGGTCAGCTCAACCGTCCCAGGCTGCCCGACATCGATGGGATCGAGCGCTTCGCGGGGCCGAAGTTCCACTCCGCCCGCTGGGATCACGGTGTCGATCTGGCAGGCAAGCGCGTGGCCGTGATCGGCACCGGAGCCAGTGCATTCCAGCTCGTTCCCGCAATCGCACCGCTTGCCCGCGAGGTCACGGTGTTCCAGCGCTCGTCACAGTGGATGTTCCCGAACCCCGACTACCATCGCGCAATCGGTGACGGTGCACGCTGGTGCTTCCGTCACCTGCCCTACTACGGACGCTGGTACCGATTCCTGCTGTTCTGGCCAGCGACCGACGGCAACTGGGAGAATACCTTCGTCGACCCCGCGTGGCCGCACCAGGAACGCTCGGCAAGCGCCGCCAACGATTTCACGCGCGAGATGTTCGGCGAGTGGATCCGCCTGCAGTGCGGCGACGATGAAGCGCTCTTCAAGCGCGTGCTGCCACACTACCCGCCGCTTGCCAAGCGCACGCTGCAGGACAACGGCAGCTGGCTGCAGGCCCTGCGGCGCGACAACGTGACGCTGGTCGACGAGGCGGTGGCTGCACTGGGAACCGACGTGGTGCGCACTGCAGACGGACGCGAATTCGGTGCCGACGTCGTGGTGTTCGCCACAGGGTTCCACGCCAACCGCTATCTTTGGCCCATGGAAATCAGCGGCCGTGGAGGCGTTCGTCTTGCCGATCGCTGGGGCGACGATCCGGCGGCATACCTCGGCATTACCGTGCCCGAGTTCCCGAACCTGTTCCTGATGTACGGACCGGCGACCAACCTGGCCGCCAGCGGCAGCCTGATCTTCCACGGCGAGTGCCAGGTACGCTACATCATGGGCTGCATCCGCGCGCTGCTGGAGCGCGATGCACGCGCGATCGAAGTGCGACAGGACGTGCACGATGCGTACAACCACAGGCTGCAGGACACGCTGGCACGTTCGATCTGGTCGCATCCGGCAGTGGCGCACAGCTGGTATCGCAACTCACAGGGACGCGTCACGGTGCTGTCACCGTGGAAACTGCTCGACTACTGGAACTGGACCCGCGAGCCCCGACTCGACGACTACCACTTCGAATCGTAGATCGCAGGGGTTGCGGGCGCGGGCTCTGTCCACCACCGCTCGCGCCTTTGCCCTGCCCCTGCGAACCGAACTACAACGCCAGTAACCGATCCAGCAGACCGGTATCCTTCAGGAACGCGTACGCCCACCACACGATGAACAGCAGCGCGAGCAGCTTCGGCCACGCGCTGCGACGCGCGGCGAAACGATCGCTCGTGCTGCCTGCCCCTGATGGCAGTGTCGCGACCCCGGTGAGACGCGCCCCGAACGGCACGCTGATCAACGCGCGTGCGTTCACCGCCCAGCCGTTGGCGTCGAGCAGCGGTGCGATATTGCGCCGGCGCAGCTTCAGGAACGCCATGACCATCGACGGCGCAGAGATCAGCAACATCACGCCAAGCACCAGCAGCGGCACCTGCCAGTCCTTCACGTCGGCGACAGCCTTCATGAAATAGCCGAACGCCGTACCCAACGACCCGACCGCCACCCCGAGAGCAGCTACCGTGCCGACATCGATCTTCTTTGCCGGCGCCGCACCCGGCCTGGCAGCAGCGGCTTCGGTCACCGTATCCTGCATGCGTGCACTCGCTGCCTCGTCGGCAGCCGCGGCGCGTTTTGCAACCTGCTCCTCGACGAAGCGCACCAGCTTCTTGTACGGCGCCCAGAACGCCTGGCGCACGCTGATCGGGTTGTCGACGATGCGCGTGATCGTGGCGTCCCAGTCGCGCCCCTTGCGGTCGTAGAAGATACCGTTGCGACCGACCATCAGGTTGTCCGAGTCTCCGCCAGTGAACGCCGCGGCGATCTGCATGCTTTCCCCGCTCGCGCTGCGCACGCAGTCGCAGTAGGCCAGGTAGGCTCCGGCCATGCCGGCCAGCGTTGCATGCTTGCCGGCATCGTTGACCTGCAGGCACAGCGTGCAGCTGCGCTGGTCCAGATACAGCGTGCCGCACTGGAATATCGCTGGTTCCTGCTGCTCGTAGAAATCACGGAAGTTGACGAAATTGCGCGTGAGCCGGGCAAGATCACGCCTGAAGCCGATCAGCTTCACCAGATCGCCGAGTGCATTGAACGCCGGTTCGAGCGCGAGATCCTCGTCGATCAGCCTGCCCATTGCCTTGCCGAACCCATCACCTGCCAGATGTTCCAGACGCACCACGTCCAGATCGGCCAGCGCCGTGGCGGGTTTGCGTGCCTGCCAGTCTGCATAGGGTGCAAGACGTGCACAGAGAACGGCCCAATCGGTCTCATCGAGCGTATCGCGCTCTCCAAGCAGCGGCTTTGTCACCACCTCGCGCAGTTCGCCGAGTGCGCTCGCCCACGCCGGGTTGACCGACCCGGCGAGCGGCAGACGCGCATGCGCCGTGATGCGCGCAAGCGGGAAGTTGCGGATCTCGTCGTTGCTGACGCCGAGATCCTGCGCAGCGAGCGCAAGCCACGCGCTCTCTTCGCGATTCAGCGCAGCTTCGGCGCGCGCATCGAATGCCGCCAGGCGACAGCGCGCAAAGAAGTCATCGACCTTCGCCTTCACCGCCTGCAACGCCACGCTGGCCGGCGCAGTGCCCTCACCGGCGGGCAACAATGTCGCCGGGTCGACGCCACCTTCACGCTGCCACGCCAGGCAGGCGGCAGCAGCGGCCTGCGCTGCGGCGACACCGTCACGGTTCACGCCCGCCTTGCCGTCACGCCCCTCGACTGCAAAACCGTTGTCGACGAGCAACTGGATATCGGCCGCGAGCGCGGCATCGTCGCTGCTTTGCGGGTGCACCACGCCGTCACCATTCAGCCCGCGCACGGTCAGCCGCTCGGCCGCGGCCGCGGCGGTTGCCATGTCGATCACGCCGGCGTCGGGACGCTCCGCATCGCGCAGCACGGTGCGTGCGGCGATTGCGATGGCAGCCCCCATCTCCGCTGTTTCATTGATCGCAGCCAGCGGCAGCGCGTCATCGTTCTTCAGCAGTTCATCCGGCGACGACAGGCAGGACAAGGCCCATTGCAGTGCCACCAGCAGTTCGGAGGCGCGCACGCGCCCGTCGCCGTCGGTATCGATCAGCGCCAGCGTCGTCGGGTCGCATTCCAGACCGGCCACTGGACACGCCAGCGCCGCCCACAGCTTCTGATCGAGTTCGGCGAGGTGCGCAAAATCCTCACCACGCTCCAGACTGACCTGATCGAAACCGCCCGCCTTGAAAAAACGCCACTGATGCACGTCCCTGCTCCTTGATCCTGTTCTTGCGGCAACGGTGCGGCTGCACCTGCCGAGCGATCATCCTGTGCGAACGATGTGACGTCAACGGGGCCGGTTGGCGCGCTGCTCGTCGAGGCGACGCAGAAAATCTTCCATGATCAGGTGATAGAGCTCGAATCCGAGGTACTGGTCCTCGACATCGGATTCGATGCTGGGATTGTCGTTGACCTCGATCACCGCAATGCGATCGCCCGACTGCTTGATATCGACGCCGTAGAGCCCATTGCCGATCGGCCGTGTGGCGCGCAGCGCGGCCTCGATCACTGCGCGTGGCACCTCGTGCGTCGGCATCGTCTGGTAGCGTCCGCTGTCCACATCACCACCGGCCCCATAACGGTAGATCTGCCAATGGTCACGCACCATGAAATACTTGCAGGCGTAGATCGCGCGGTTGTTCAGCACGCCGATACGCCAGTCGTAGTCGGTGTAGAGGTACTCCTGCGCGAGCAGCAACGCCGACTTGCGGAACAGGTCGCGCAACTGGTCCTGCAGTTCGCTCTCGTTCGCGACCTTGACCACACCCCTGGAAAACGAGCCGTCAGGGATCTTCAGCACCATCGGAAAACTCAGGCCGGCGAGTGCGGCCATCGTGCGTGCGTGGGACTGGCGCATCAGGATGCGCGTATCCGGTGCCGGGATGCGCCGCATGCGCAACAGGTCGGCCAGGTAGACCTTGTTGGCGCAGCGCAGGATCGAGGTCGGGTCGTCGATCACGACCATGCCTTCGGACTCGGCCTTCTGCGCGAAGCGGTACGTGAAATGGTCGATTGCGGTGGTGGCGCGGATGAACAGCGCGTCGTATTCCTGCAGCCTCCCGTAATCGCTGCGCTTGATCAGTTCGGCCGCAATGCCGAGACCCTTCGCAGCCTTCAGGAAATGCTTGATCGCCTTGGCATCACTCGGCGGCTGAGGCTCCTGCGGGTCGACCAGGATCGCCATGTCGTAGCGATAACGCGTGCGCTCGCGCGGACGCCGCCACACCACGCGGCTGTAGCGCTCCAGCGCGTTCGCGAACACCGTCTGCTCGGCGTCGTCGAGCTCCCCCGGAGAAAGTGGCGTCAGCGCCGCTATCTCCCAGCGGGTACGCTTGCGAAACTCGATCTCGAGGATCGGGCACGCGACACGTTCGAACAGGTGGCGTGCCAGCGGCGCCAGAATCTCTTCCTGCACGGTACCGAAATAGCTGCGAACCGTGAACGACTCCGGGCTCTGCGGCGAATGCTCGGCGACCAGCTTGTCGACGCGCTCGCCAATGTCGTCGAATTCGAGAATGAACAGCTTGCGGTTGCGCAGGATGTTCAGCGTGGCCACTCCCGGCAGCACGCGGTGTCCGCGCGCCTCGGCGAGCAGCGAGCAATAATATCCGCGCGAGAGGTAGCGGTCGCTGCGACAGAGGTTGATGACGCGCAACGGCTGCTTCAGCGTCTCCTCGCCCAGCGCGAGATAGTCCGCAAAGGAAATGACGTGCTCACTGGGGTAAAAAGGCCCCCAGTCGGAGAGATCATCGACGACTATCTTGAGCACGGAAGCAGGCGGCTGAGCAAAATGTGCGCGCGATCGTAGCAGACGCCGCGCCGCATGACAGCAGGCTCTGTTTGCGTATTTTTGCGTGTACCATCGGGCACGGCTAGACTGCGCGGGACTATCCCGTGCTGGTGGAGTGAGGACTGCATGGAACGTGATGCGTCGCAAGCGACGGGCTCCATCCCGGCAGTAGCGACTGCGACACCGACACTGCGCGAGGCGACACTGGACGATCTGGACGCGCTGGTACGCCTGGAAGACGAGTCCTTCGACAGCGACCGGCTCAGCCGGCGCAGCTTTCGCCGCTTCCTGCAAAGCGACACCGACGACCTGCTGGTCGCCGCGGATGCGTCGGGCCTGCTCGGCTACATCCTCCTGCTGAAACACCGTGGCACACGCCTCGCGCGGCTCTACTCGATCTGTGTCGATCGCACCGCGCGCGGCCGGGGCATTGCCGAGGCTTTGATGGCAGCAGGTGAAGAGGCCGTACGGCGCGCCGGCTGCGCGCACCTGCGCCTCGAGGTGCGACGTGACAACCAGGCGGCGATCGCACTGTACCGCAAGCTCGGCTACCGCCTGTTCGGCACCATTCCGAACTATTACGAGGACGACGAGGAAGCGCTGCGTTTCGAGAAGCGCATCCGCTACTACAGCGGCACGCGCTCCGACCTGTTCGTCCCGTACTACGGCCAGACCACGCCGTTCACCTGCGGACCGGCCTGCCTGCTGATGGCAATGCGGGCACTCGATGGCGGCGCGGCGATGGATCAGCGCGAGGAACTGCGCCTGTGGCGTGAGGCGACGACGATCTTCATGACCTCCGGCCACGGCGGCTGCGGGCCGCGCGGATTGGCGCTCGCGGCACGCCGGCGCGGCTTCGAGGTGGCAATCCACCTGAACGACGATCGCGTGCCGTTCATCGACGGTCTGCGCGACGAGGCCAAGCGCCAGGTGCTGACCGTGGTGCACGAGGATTACCACGAGCAGGCGCTCGCCACCGGCATTCCGATCGTGTACCAGCCGCTCGGCGTCGAGCAGATGCAGCAGAACCTCGCTCGTCACGTGGTACCGGTGGTCCTGATCAGCTCGTACCGCCTGACCCGCGAAAAGGCACCACACTGGGTCGTGGTCGCGGCCATCGATCGCGATTTCGTGTATATCCACGATCCCGACATCAAGCCCGAACGCGACGAGACCGACACCGACAAGACCTATGTGCCGATCGACCGTGCAGCATTCAGTCGCATGGCGCGCTTCGGGCAGTCGTCTACCCGCGCCACGCTGCTGATCGGCACAAGACGGCGGCGCCGGATGGAGCGCAGCGCATGAGCGCGGCCACGGGCGCAAAGATCAGGACATGAGCGCCAACTTCCTGCTGCAGGTGCTGATCCTGCTCGGCGCGATCGTGCTCGTGGTACCTGTACTGCAGAAGATCGGTGCCGGCTCGGTTTCTGGCTACCTCGTCGCGGGACTGCTGATCGGCCCGCCGCTGTTCGGCTGGGTGACCGAATTCGAGCTGATCGGCTCGATCGCCGAGTTCGGCGTCGTGTTCCTGCTGTTCTCGATCGGCATCGAACTGCGTCCGGCGCGGCTGTGGCTGATGCGCCGGCTGGTGTTCGGCCTCGGCACCGCACAGTTGCTGCTGTGCGGTGCAGTGCTCGCGACGGCGCTCCATCTGGGCGGATTCACACCCGCCGCCGCGACCATCTGCGGTCTCGCGCTGGCGCTGTCATCGACGGCCATCGTGGTGCAGCTGCTGGCCGAGCGGCGCGAACTCGCCTCCCAGCGCGGGCGCGCATCCTTCGCGATACTGCTGATGCAGGACGTGGCCGTCGCACCGCTGATCACGCTGGTCTACCTGCTGGGTGCTGACGGTGCGAACGCCGGTGATGGCGCCCTGCACGCGATCCTGAAGGCGCTGGCTGCTCTTGCTGCAGTGCTGATCGTGGGTCGCTTCGCCTGGCGTCACCTGCTGCCCACGCTGGCGACGCTGCGCAACGCCGACATGCTGGTCGCCGTGGCGCTGCTGCTCGTGCTGGGCGCCGCCTGGCTGATGGAGAATGCCGGCACTTCACTGGCGCTTGGCGCGTTCCTTGCCGGTGTGCTGCTCGCCGATTCCCCGTTCCGCCACCAGGTGGTCGCCGACATCCAGCCGTTTCGGGGCATCCTGCTCGGACTGTTCTTCATGAGTGTGGGCATGTCGATCGACCGTGATGGCGTACTTGCCAATGGGCCTGCCCTGCTCGCACTCGCGCTCGCCCTGATGGCGCTGAAGGCGCTGCTGATCGCCCTGCTGCTGCGCGCGTTCGGACTGGGCACGCGCGATGCGATAAAAGGTGGTGCGCTGCTGGCGCAGGCCGGCGAATTCGCACTGATCCTGTTCGCGCTGGCCGCCAGCCAGTCGCTGATCGATGCCGACGACC
>DAOLKH010000010.1:0-13986 GCA_035331685.1 Pseudomonadales bacterium | reverse complement strand
CGGGCGAGCGCCTCGGGCCGCGAGGCGAACAGAAAGCGCAGTGCGAACGGGAAACCGATCACCCATTGGCGAAGGGGCAGCGCCGGCAGCACCTCGTCGGCGAGCAGCGCGGCGGTCTCCGCCATGCGTCGGGCGCCGCAGCTGGGACAGAACCCGCCGGGACGGTGGCGCTCGCACCCCGGCGCAGATGCGGCTTCCTTGCCGTGCGACTGCATCAGTTGCGCGTCCTTGCGCAAGCGGAATGACGGGGCTGCAAACCGTTTCAACCGCATAATCGGTCACAGTACCGGCCAAATGCACCCGGTGGGTAATGACAACTCACTGTTTATAAGAATAATATTCCGGCCATGAAACCGGCCAAAATCCATGTTCATGGGAGCGTGTCTTGACTCCCGCCGCCGCCGAGCCGTTCATGCCGGCCGAGGGCACGGCCGTGCTCGAGAACCTGGCCTTCGACCTGGCCCGGGAGGCCAGCGAGCTGTCCGCTCAGCTGCATCCCGTGGTTCGGCTGTCGGTCGCCGATCTGGTGCGGTCGATGAACTGCTACTACTCGAACCTCATCGAGGGCCACAACACCCATCCGCGCGACATCGATCGCGCCTTGACGGCGGACTATTCCAGCGACCCGCATCGCCGTGACCTCCAACTCGAAGCTAAGGCGCACATCGAAGTGCAGCAGATGATCGACGCGCGAGTGGGCGATCTGCCGCGACCGCCCGCGTCGCTTGCATTCATCGAGTGGACGCATCGGGAATTCTGCAAGCGGTTGCCCGAAAGTCTGCTGGTTGTCGAGAACCCAGGCACAAAGGAACACATTCCGGTCGTTCCCGGACAGCTTCGCTCCCGCACGGTCGCGGTGGGTCGGCATGTTGCGCCTTCGGCCGAGGATCTCCCGTCATTCATGCGCAGGTTCGGGGAGGCCTACGATGCGGCCCGCTTGAGCAAGCCGCGTCAGGTGATCGCCGTTGCGGCAGCTCATCATCGGTTCCTGTGGATCCATCCCTTCCTCGACGGCAACGGTCGTGTCGCGCGTCTGATGTCGCACGCGATGTTGCTGGAGATCGGAATCGGCTCCGCGCTCTGGTCCGTGTCGCGCGGACTGGCGCGCAGCTCGGGCGAGTACAAGCGTCTCCTCATGGCGGCGGATGAACCGCGTCGGAACGATCTCGATGGGCGAGGAGCACTGTCCCAGGAGGCGCTGATCGAGTTCTGCCGATTCTTCCTGGAGACCTGTCTCGATCAGGTCCGCTACATGCGCGAGCTGCTCGACCCATCCGAGCTTCAGCGCCGCATGGAGCTGTACGTGCGTGATGAGGAAGGCGCGGAGCGACTTCCGAAGCGCAGCTTCGCGGTTCTGCGCGAGGCGCTCCTCTCGGGTGAACTGGAGCGCGGCCGCATCCCTCAGCTGATCGACACGAGCGAGCGCACTGCGCGTCGCGTGATCTCCGCGCTGATCGAGAAGCGCTTGCTCGTCTCGGGCTCGCACAAGGCGCCATTGCGACTGGGCTTCCCGATCGACGTCGTCGAGCGCTGGTTCCCGAAGCTCTATCCGGTGACCTGAGCGCAATGTCAGGGCTTCGCGCAACAGAGGAATGCCAGGTGCGTGATCCAGGGTCGCGTTCGCCGAGGCGTCCAACAGCGCGGGGCGGCAGGATCTCGCGCCTCTTGTGGGCGCTTGTCATGTTTCCGGCGATTGCACTGGCTGGTCGGATTTGAAGCGCAGGTTCAGGGTGCATTGACCTCGACTATTGAAGGCACGCACATGAATCGTACCGACATGAACGAAACTCTGGCCAAAGTTCCTGCCGTGACGCTGGGATTCTGGGCGATCAAGATCCTGGCCACGACCCTTGGTGAAACGGCGGGCGATTCGGTCAGCATGAGCTGGCTGGGCGAGACCACCAGCGATGCCACGGGCTGGGGCTATCTGATCGGCACCGGCATTTTCCTGATGCCGCTGGCGGCATTGATTGTCGCCCAGATCAGGGCGATCAGATTCAATCCCTGGCTCTACTGGGCGACGATCGTTGCCTCCACCACAGCAGGTACGACGCTCGCGGATTTCTTCACGCGCACGCTGTTCACCAAGCTCGGTCATGTCGATCAGGCGACGTCCTACCTCCTGGGTTCGATCGCGCTGTTTGCCTGCGTGATCGGTACGTTGGCGGTCTGGAAGCGTGCGCTGGGCACGGTCAGTGTCGCCAGCGTCAGCGAGCCACGCGCGGAGGGGTTCTATTGGATCACGATCACGTTCTCGCAGACGTTGGGGACGGCACTCGGCGACTGGACGGCCGACAGTTTTGGCGACGCGACGTTCATGGGCCTGGAATCCGGTTACGTTCTGGGCGCACTCTTGTTCCTGGCTGCACTTGCCGTGGTCGCCATGCTCTATCGCCTGACATCGATATCCCGCACTGCCCTGTTCTGGGCGGCATTCATACTGACGCGCCCGCTCGGCGCCACCGTGGGCGACTTCCTTGACAAGCCCCTCGACAAGGGCGGACTGGATTTCAGTCGACCCGTGGCAACCGCGGTCCTGCTGATTGCGATGGGCGTGCTGATCGCCATGCTGCCGCAACGCGCAGGAAAGGCGCACTGACTGGAATGTACTCGAGGATCTGGGCGCGCCTTTCAAAGTCTCTTGGCCGGTAAAAATCCCAAGGAAAGACTGATTTATTCGACACCCGAGCCGCGGCGCGACCCGCGGCGGCATTACATATTGCGGCGGTAGACCCCACCCACCTCGTACAGCGCTTGGCTGATCTGCCCGAGTGATGCCACCTTCACGGTCTGCATCAGCTCGGCGAACAGGTTGCCGCGCCGAATCGCGACCTCCTGCAGTCGCGCCAGCGCTGCCGGCGCCTCGGCCGCGTGCCGGGCGTGGAACGCAGCAAGGTTGTCGATCTGCTGGCGCTTTTCCTCGTCCGAAGAGCGCATCAGCGCTCGCCCCTCGATCTTCTCTTCCTGCCCCGGCGGCGGCAGGAAGGTGTTCACGCCGATCAGCGGCAGCGAGCCGTCGTGCTTGCGACTCTCGTAGTGCTGGCTTTCGTCCTGGATCTTCGAGCGCTGGTACATGGTGTCCATCGCGCCCAGCACGCCGCCGCGCTCGCTGATGCGATCGAACTCCTGGTACACCGCCTCCTCGACCAGATCGGTCAGCTCCTCGACGATGAACGATCCCTGCCACGGGTTCTCGCAGAAGTTCAGCCCCAGCTCGCGGTTGATGATGAGCTGGATCGCCACCGCGCGACGCACGCTCTCCTCGGTCGGCGTGGTGATCGCTTCGTCGTAGGCGTTGGTGTGCAGGCTGTTGCAGTTGTCGAACAGCGCGTAAAGCGCCTGCAGCGTGGTGCGGATGTCGTTGAAGCTCATCTCCTGCGCGTGCAGGCTGCGCCCCGATGTCTGCACGTGGTACTTCAGCATCTGGCTGCGCGCACTCGCCCCGTAGCGCTCCTTCATCGCGCGCGCCCAGATGCGCCGCGCCACGCGCCCGATCACGGTGTACTCGGGGTCCATGCCGTTCGAGAAAAAGAACGACAGGTTAGGCGCGAAGTCGTCGATCGCCATGCCGCACGCCAGGTAGTACTCGACGATGGTGAAGCCGTTGGCGAGCGTGAACGCAAGCTGCGAGACCGGGTTCGCGCCGGCTTCCGCAATGTGGTAGCCGCTGATCGACACGCTGTAGTAGTTCTTCACCTCGTTCGCGATGAAGAACTCCTGCACGTCGCCCATCATCTTCAGCGCGAAGCCGGTGCTGAAGATGCAGGTGTTCTGTGCCTGGTCTTCCTTCAGGATGTCGGCCTGCACGGTACCCCGCACGCTTTGCAGCGTACGCTCCCTGATCGTGGCGTAGGTCCCGGCATCGACGAGCTGCTCACCGCTGATGCCGAGCAGCCCGAGGCCGAGGCCGTCGCTTCCCTCAGGCAGCACACCTTCGTAACGCGGACGCGTGCAGCCGGCGAAGCAGGCATCGATCTTCGCCTGCGCAGCCTCCCACCGCCCCGTCTCCTTCAGGTGCTTCTCGACCTGCTGGTCGATTGCTGCATTCATGTAGAACGCCAGGATCATTGGCGCCGGACCGTTGATCGTCATCGACACCGAGGTGCGCGGATCGCACAGATCGAAACCCGAATACAGCTTCTTCAGATCGTCGACAGTCGCGATCGACACTCCGGAGTTGCCGATCTTGCCGTAGACATCGGGGCGTGACTGCGGGTCCTCGCCGTAGAGCGTGACCGAGTCGAAGGCGGTCGAGAGCCGGTTCGCGGGCTGCCCGCGCGCGACGAAATGAAAGCGGCGGTTGGTACGCTCGGGAGTGCCCTCGCCGGCGAACATGCGCGTCGGATCCTCGCCCTCGCGCCGGTACGGGAACACGCCTGCGGTGTAGGGGTAGCAACCCGGAAGGTTCTCCTGGCGCAGGAACGCGAGCAGCCTGCCCCAGCTCGCGTGATCCGGCGCGCCGATCTTCGGAATCTGCAGCCGGCTCAGGCTCTCGCGGTAGTTGTCGCCACGAATTTCGCTGCCGCGCACCGTGTAGCTGTACTGCGGCGCGCGGATGCCCGCGCGACGCTCCGGCCAGCTGCGCAGCAGCTCGAGCGAATCCGCATCCAGCTCCTCGAGCGTCGCCTGGTAGCGCTGACGCAGCACGCGCAGGCTGTTGTCGGCGTGTGCGGCGGTGAGCGCCTGCGGAACGTAGGCGGCCAGCGGCGCGGGCAACAGCGGATCAGCCAGCTCGGACAGCGCCGCGTACAGATGCTGGGCACGGTCGGCAAGCTCCGCCTGCGCAGCGGTGTGCGCGTTCAGCCCCCGACCCTGCCCGGCGATCTCGGCAAGGTAGCGCGTGCGCGCAGCCGGAATCAGCGCCACCGCCTTCGGCTCGCGCAGCGTGATGTCGATCGCGGGCGTCCACTGCGTCAGGTCGAGTTCGAGTTTGTGCGCGATGCGTGTGCACAGCTCGTGGAACAGCCAGTTCATGCCCGGGTCGTTGAACTGGCTCGCAATGGTCGCGAACACCGGAACCTGCTCCTCGGGCAGAGTGAACGCCTGGTGGTTGCGCCGCCACTGCTTGCGCACGTCCCGCAGCGCATCCTCGGCGCCGCGTCGATCGAACTTGTTCAGCACGATCAGATCGGCAAAGTCGATCATGTCGATCTTCTCGAGCTGGCTCGCGGCACCGTATTCGCTGGTCATCACGTAGACCGACAGATCGACCAGGTCGACGATCTCGGAGTCGCTCTGGCCGATGCCGGCGGTTTCGATCAGCACCAGGTCGAAGCCGAGCGACTGCAGGAACAGCGCCACGTCGCCGAGCATTTCGCTGGTCGCGAGGTGCTGGCGACGCGTGGCCATCGAGCGCATGTAGATGCGCGAGGAATCGAGACTGTTCATGCGGATGCGGTCACCGAGCAGCGCACCTCCGGTACGCCGGCGCGTCGGGTCCACCGCGAGCACCGCGATGCGCAACTGCGGGAAATGGCGCAG
The DNA here is from genome assembly GCA_035331685.1 of Pseudomonadales bacterium. Classification (GTDB taxonomy): domain Bacteria; phylum Pseudomonadota; class Gammaproteobacteria; order Pseudomonadales; family UBA5518; genus UBA5518. The sequence goes on along the minus strand of DAOLKH010000010.1, from coordinate 8,505 downwards.
GAAGCGCGCCAGCAGCTCGTCGGTCACGCTGCTCTTGCCGGCGCCGCCGGTACCGGTGACGCCGATCAGAGGCACCCTTGCGCCACGCGCGCGCCACGCCTTGCGCAGCCGCGCGAGTTCGTCGGCACCAAACGCACCCGTCTCTATCGACGACACCATGCGTGCCACGGCGATCTCGTCGTCGATGCCGATCGCCTGCGGATCGACCGGTGGCCGATGCCCTGCTTCGGTACGCCGGATCAGGTCCTCGATCATGCCGGGAAGGCCCAGCTCCATGCCGTCGCGCGGGTGGTAGATGCGTTCCACCCCCAGCGTCTGCAACTCGGCGATTTCCTCCGGCGTGATCGTGCCACCACCGCCGCCGAAGACGCGGATGTGCGCAGCACCGTTCTCGCGCAGCATCTCTACCATGTAGCGGAAAAACTCCATGTGCCCGCCCTGGTACGAGCTCACCGCGATGCCATCGGCGTCTTCCTGCAGCGCGGCGCGCACGATCTCGCGCACCCCCCGGTTGTGACCGAGGTGGATCACCTCGGCGCCGTGTGCCTGGATCAGGCGACGCATCAGGTTGATCGCCGCGTCGTGCCCATCGAACAGCGAGGCGGCAGTCACGAAGCGCAGCGGCGCCGTGGAGCGAGTGGATGGATCGCGCATCGATGTTCCCCTGCCGTAGTGCCGCTCATGGTGCATTACGAAGGCGCAAAAATCGACGCGCGGCCAAAGGAACGGCGCACAATGCGCGCTGTCGTGTACGGTCATCAGGGACACTCTCGGGCGAATCCGCGCCTGCGCGGCCCGCTGCGCGCCTACCGCGAAACGGTTGGCTGGCTACTGGCCTTCAAACCGCTTCCTGCCTCAGACTGAGGCTGCTCGATCCGCATCACGCAGGGAGAACACCGACGATGCCCCGCGAATATTCCCCCACCGAACGCCGCAACCTCGAATCCGTGCGCAAGCTGATGGCGCCACCCCCCGGCTTCGACCCCTCGACCCTGTTCGCCGACGACGCCGTATGGTGGAACGGTCTGCCACGGCTGCACGCCCCCGGCGCCGGTTGCGAGCACCGCGGGATCGACGCGATCCGCGCCATCATGGGTGGATCGTCCGTGGACCGGCGCCACCTCGGCATCGACGCCTACGACCTGTCGACGGTGCGCTACGAGAACGTGATCGAGGTGGTCGACGGCGACCGCGTGGTGCGTCAGCAGACCATGTACGCCAAAACGAAATCGGGTCGCGACTACTGCAACGTCTACTGCTTCGTGTTCGAGTTCAACGCCGACGGCAGGATCGGCTACCTCACCGAGCACTGGAACACCTGGCACGCCGATCGCTTCCTGTTCGACCAGCTCACTCCCACGCCACCGCGGGCCGGCGCAGGCTGAAAGGACTCAGGGACGCAGGTTTGCGGCTTCCCGCGCCAGTCTCGTGATGCGCGACCAGTCGCGCGCGTCGATCGCATCCTGCGGGGTGAGCCAGGAACCGCCGCAGACCCTGACGTTCGGCAGCTTCAGGAACTGCGGCGCCGTCTCCACGCTGATGCCGCCGGTCGGACAGAAAGCGACTTCGGGGAACGGGCCAGCAAGGGCTTTCAGCAGGTTCACCCCGCCCACGGCCGTGGCGGGAAACAGCTTCAGGAACTGGTAGCCGGCGTCGTTGGCCGCCATCACTTCGGAGGCGGTGGCCACGCCGGGCAACAGCGCCAGATCGTGCGCTCGACTCGCCTCGCCCAGGGCATCGGTATACCCGGGGCTCACGCCGAACCGGCAGCCGGCGTTTTTGGCTGCCACCACGTCACCTGGCGTGCGCAGCGTGCCCGCACCAAGGATGACTTCCGGCACACGCGCCATCCGCTCCATCGCATGCAGCGCCACCGGGGTGCGCAGCGTCACCTCGAGCACCCTGACGCCACCCTCCGCCAGCGCTTCGGCAAGTGGCACGGCGTCCTCCACACGGTGGATGACGATGACCGGAATGACGGGGCCATAGGCGGCGAGACTCAGGGTCTGCAACATGTTCGAACTCCAACCGTCCGCAGGAAAATCACAGCCAGCTCACGGCGCCCTCTTCGGCACTGGTGACGTTGCGTCGCAAGCCGGCGAACAGCTCACGCCCCATGCCATGGGCGTTTTCGTCGAGTTCCGCCGGGCTCAGGGTAGCGGCCTCGCGCGCCTGCCACTCGGCCTCGTCGACCAGGGCGTGCAGCACACCGTCGGTTACGCACACCCGCACCGTGTCACCATCGCGCAGCTTCGCCAGCGAACCACCGGCAAGCGCCTCGGGGCTCACGTGAATGGCCGCCGGCACCTTGCCCGAGGCACCACTCATGCGCCCGTCGGTAACCAGCGCGACGCGAAAACCCTTGCTCTGCAACACCGCCAGTGCGGGCGTGAGCTTGTGCAGCTCGGGCATCCCGTTCGCTTGCGGACCCTGGAAACGCACCACCACCACCACGTCGCGCTCCAGCTCGCCCGCGTCGAACGCCGCCAGCATGGCGGCCTGGGTCGTGAAGATGCGGCAAGGCGCCTCGATCGTGTGCCGGTCCTCGGGAACCGCCGATGCCTTGATGACGGCACGCCCCAGATTGCCTTCCAGCAGTTTCAACCCGCCGGTGGCGCTGAACGGAGCAGCCACCGTGCGCACGATCGTATCGTCGCCGCTCACCGGTGGTACCGGCTCGCGCTCCACCATGCCCCCGGCGTTCACGCCACACGGCCACCGGGTGTACGCGCGCAGTGAATCGCCCACCACGGTCAGCACGTCTTCGTGCATGAGACCGGCGTCCAGCAACTCGCGGATCACGAAACCCGGCCCACCGGCAGCCTGGAAGCCGTTCACGTCCGCGCTGCCGTTGGGATAGACGCGTGTCAGCAGCGGCACGACCCCGGACAGAGCGGAGAAGTCGCCCCAGTCGATGAGAATGCCGGCCGCACGCGCGATCGCCACCCAGTGCAGCAGGTGGTTGGTCGAGCCACCCGTGGCCAGCAGGGCGACCATCGCGTTGACGATGGCGCGCTCGTCCACGATGTGACCGATGGGGCGCGCAGCGCTGTCGGGACACCGGCCGCTGATGCGCACTGCGGTGGCCACGGCCTCGTCCGTCAGCGCCCCACGCAGGGAATCGGCCGGGTGGATGAACGCGCTGCCCGGCACATGCAGACCCATCGCCTCCAGCAACATCTGGTTGCTGTTGGCGGTGCCGTAGAAGGTGCAGGTGCCCGGGCTGTGATAGGCGCCCTCCTCCGCGGCAAGCAGTTCGATGCGACCCACCTTGCCCTGGGCAAACAGCTCGCGCGTCCTCGCCTTCTCCGCGTTGGAAATCCCCGTTCCCATCGGTCCCGCCGGCACGAAGACACAGGGCAGATGGCCAAAATGCAGCGCACCGATCAGCAACCCGGGCACGATCTTGTCGCACACGCCGAGCAGCAACACTGCATCGAAGGTATCGTGGCTCAGCGCAACCGCGGTGGACAACGCAATGACGTCGCGCGAGAACAGGCTCAGCTCCATGCCGGGCTGACCCTGCGTCACCCCGTCGCACATCGCCGGCGTGCCACCGGCCACCTGCGCGGTCGCACCCAGGCTGGCCGCAGTCGCGCGGATCCGCTCGGGGTAGCGCTCGTAGGGTCGATGGGCCGACAGCACGTCGTTGTAGGCGCTGACGATACCGAGATGCGGCGGGCGCCCGACAGCGATGCGCAGCTTGTCCTGTTCCGGCATGGCCGCAAAGGCGTGTGCCACGTTCGAACACCCCAGGCGTTCGTGCCCCCGCGGGCGTCCTTCATACCTGCGCATGCGGGCCAGATAGTCGCTGCGCGTCACGGCGCTGCGTTCACGAATGCGCTGCGTGACTTCGTTCAACACCGGGTGCATCGGAGCCTCCTGTGTGTGTGGTGGATGCGCAACCACGATCCCGGACCCACTCCGCGCTGCATCCGCTCTGCCTGGTCGCCTGAACGCCTGACCGGCACCGGCTGCAACGCTTTTGCACTATATTGCGCGCTTGCCCGCGACGGAGAAAGCCCGGATGGTCGAGTGGTTGTGCGGTTTCGCGCTGATCGCACAGGTATTCTGCAGCAACGCCGAACCCGCACTGAGCGGCTATATCGAAGGCGAAACCGTTTTCATCGCACCGATCGCGCTGGCGCGCGTCGAAGCGCTGGCAATACGCCGTGGCGACAGCGTGCGTGCAGGCGATCCGCTGGTCACCCTGGACAGCGACGATGCGCACCACGCGCTGGAGGCAGCACGCGCGCGCGTCGCCGAAACCGAGGCGCGGCTCGGCAACCTGACCACCGGCAAGCGCGCCGAGGAAATTGCCGTGATCGAGGCCAGTCGGGCCGCAGCACGTGCCGACCTCGCGCAGGCCAGGCTGGATCTGGAGCGTATCGGCGACCTGGTGCGCCGCCGCGTACAGAGCCAGTCCGCGCTCGACCAGGCGCGCACCGCACACGATGTGGCGAAGGCGCGTCTCAGTGAAATCGAAGCCAGCCTGCAGGTTGCCGGGATAGCCGCGCGTGTGCAGGAAATCGAGGCAGCACGGCGCGTGGTCGACGCTGCACGGGCAGAAATGAACGATGCCGAATGGCGCCTCGGGCAACGCACGCTGAGCGCACCGGCGAACGGTCGCATCGAAACCGTGATCCGTTATCCGGGAGAAATTGCCGGACCGTCGGCACCGGTACTGATGCTGCTGCCGGACGAGAACCGCAAGCTGCGCGTGTTCATTCCCGAGCCGCGCATCGCCCGGGTGCGAATCGGCGATTTGCTCGCAGTGAGCTGTGATTCCTGCCCGCAGGCGCTGCAGGCTCGTGTGAACTTCATCGCGGCTGCGCCCGAGTTCACTCCGCCACAGATCTACTCGGTCGAGAACCGGCAGAAACTCGTGGTGCTGGTCGAGGCGGAACCGATCGGCGACGCCCGACTGCTCGCGCCGGGACAGATCGTCGACGTCACGCTGCCCGCTGCGCCATGAACGTCATCGACGTACGCGGGCTCACCAAGCGCTTCGCTGATCGCACGGTTGTCCACGGCATCGACCTGCAGGTGCGTGAACGCGAGATCGTGGGATTCCTCGGACCCAACGGCAGCGGCAAGACGACGACGATCCGCATGCTGTGCGGCCTGCTGATGCCCGATGCGGCGGAAGGAAGCTGCCTCGGTTTCGACGTGAAGCGCGAGGCGGCGGCGATCAAGCGCCAGACCGGCTACATGACGCAGCGCTTCTCGCTCTACGAGGATCTCACGGTCGAGGAGAACCTCGATTTCGTCGCGCGCCTCTACGACCTGCGTCCACGGGCAGCACGCGTCGCGCAGACGCTGGCGCAAAGCGGGCTCACAGCGCGCCGCCGCCAGTTGGCCGGTTCGCTCTCGGGCGGCTGGAAGCAGCGCCTCGCACTCGCCGCCTGCGTGATGCACGAACCGAAGCTGCTGTTGCTCGACGAGCCGACTGCGGGCGTCGATCCGCAGGCACGACGGGAATTCTGGGACGAGATCCACCGGCTCGCGGATACCGGCGTGACCGTACTGGTCTCGACCCACTACATGGACGAGGCCGAACGCTGTCATCGCATCGTCTATATCATGGACGGCGTGATACTGGCCGATGGCACGATACCGGAACTGATCGCAGGAGCCGGCCTGCACACCGTCACGGTGCGGGGTCCGGGTGTCGTCGCGCTGCGCCCGACGCTCGAGCGCCTCGAAGGCGTCGATGAAGTCACGCCATTCGGTGAGGCGCTGCACCTCACCGGCACGGACCACACCGCACTGATGGCGGCGATCACACCGCATCGCCGCAATCCCGCGCTGAGCTGGACCGAAGGCGAGACTTCGCTGGAAGACCTGTTCATCCACCTGCTGCGCTCGCGCCGAAGCGGAGAGCGACCTTGAGCACGCTCTGGAACCTATGGCGGCGCGGCAACGCCCTGTCGCTGTCGCGCGTGCTCGCGGTACTGGTCAAGGAATTCATCCAGTTGCGCCGTGACCGCGTGACCTTCGGCATGATCCTCGGCGTGCCGCTGATCGAGCTGGTGATCTTCGGTTTCGCGATCAACAGCGACCCCAAACACCTGCCCACGGCGCTGTTCGTGCAGGACCACAGCGCCTACAGCCGCGCCGTGGTGAACTCCTTCGCGAACTCGGGCTACTTCGAGCTGCAAGGCCAGCATGCCGGGCGCCACGCGGGTGACCGCGAACTGCTGCGCGGCGAAGTGGCTTTCGTGGTGACGATTCCCGAGGACTTCACGTATCGGCTGCTGCGCGGCGAGCGTCCGCGCGTACTGCTCGAGGCGGACGCTACCGACCCGGCGGCGTCGTCGAACGCGATCGCAACTGCCGAGACGCTGGTGCGCAGTGCACTCGCAAACGAGCGCCTGACCGTGGCCGGAACCGACCCGGGCAACCCGGCCTTCGAACTCGTCACGCACCGACGCTACAACCCCGAAGGCATCTCACAGTACAACACAGTGCCCGGACTGCTCGGCGTGATCCTGACGATGACGATGGTGATGATGCCGGCGCTGGCACTCACGCGCGAATCCGAACGCGGCACGATGGAGAACCTGCTCGCGATGCCGGTGACGCCGCTCGAAGTGATGCTCGGCAAGGTGCTGCCATACGCCGGCATGGGCGCGGTGCAGGTGCTGATCATCCTTGGCGTCTCGCACGCGGTGTTCCACGTGCCAATGCTCGGCTCCTATGCGTTGCTGTCCGTGATGATCGCGCTGTTCATTGCCTGCGTGGCCACGCTCGGTTACCTGATCTCCACGGTCGCGCGCAACCAGATGCAGGCGATGCAGATGACGCTGTTCTTTTTCCTGCCGTCGATACTGCTTTCGGGCTTCATGTTCCCGTTTCGCGGCATGCCGCAATGGGCACAGACACTCGGCGAGTTGCTGCCGCTCACGCATTTCCTGCGCATCGTGCGCGCGATCATGCTGAAGGGTGCCGGATTTGCCGACATCGTGGCACACACCGGCCCACTGCTGCTGTTCCTGCTGCTGGTGGCGGCGATCGCGCTGCGACGCTTCAGGCGTACCCTGGATTCCTGATCAACGCGAGGCCGGCAAGAGTGTCGGCAAGAGGCTATGAACGCACCTCCGGCACGTTTACCATGGGCGCATCCCGCACGCATCCGTCCGGCGGCCGTCTGGCCATCGGCTATCCTGTTGCCGTACGGATCGGACCATACGCACATTCAGAGGACTCCGTCATGTCGACATCGCCCCCGATCACCGTCTCCAGCCTCGACCTGGAGCGCATCGAGCGCCATCTGAGCGGCGAGGCCGCCCGCCGCATGCCCGGAATCGATGCGCTGCAGGCCGAGCTCGACCGTGCGACCGTGATCGAACCGGCGGATATGCCTCCCAATATCGTCACGATGAACTCCACCGTACGCTTCCGTGACGACAACAGCGGCAAGGAATACGAACTGACTCTGGTATACCCGGACGGCGCCGGCCAACCCGGCACGGTGTCGGTACTGGCACCGATCGGCAGCGCACTGCTCGGCGTTGCAGTCGGGCAATCGATCGCGTGGCAGGTCCCCGGCGGACGCGCGATCACGCTGCGCGTGCTGGAACTGGTACGCCAGCCCGAAGCGATGGGTGAATACCATCGGTGAAGAAAGCCTGCATCGGGTCGTTCAGCTTCGGTTCAGCGGCACTGGCTAACCTGCACTCGTTGCCGTGGTGGCAACGCCAGTGAAACAGGAGCACCCCATGAATTCCGTCGCATCTCGCATCGCTGCCGTCCTTCTGCTCGCTTCGGGAGCCGCGTTCGCCGGTCAGGACATCGGCCCGGACCAGGCAGTGAAGCTGCTGCAGGAAGGCAGGATCAAATCGTTCGAGGAACTGAACGCCAGCGCGCAGGCCGCGCACCCGCGGGCAACGATCGACGAAACCGAGCTGGAGCAGAAAGACGGTCGCCATATCTACAAGGTCGATCTTCGCGATCCCCAGGGCCAGAAGTGGGATGTGGACCTCGATGCAGCCACGGGAGAAGTGCTGCGCGACCGCAAGGACGACTGAAGCCCATGCACGCACGCTCGATCGCGGCAGCAGCGGTTCTGCTGCTCGCTGCCGCGACCGGCAGCGCCCGCGACGTCGACCACGACGAGGTGCTGCAACTGCGGCGCAGTGGCGAACTGCTCGCACTCGAGGAGCTGCTGGAACGCGCCCGCACCCGTTACCCCGGTGCCACCCTGCTCGAGGCCGACCTGGAACGGGAAAAGGACACTCTGGTCTATGAGCTCGAACTGCTGACCCGCGACGGGCGTGTGCGCGAACTGGAGTTCGACGCACGCAGCGGCACCCTGCTGAGCGACAAGGATGAGGACTGATGCGCCTGCTCCTGGTCGAGGACAACGTCGCGCTGGCAGACGAGCTGTTGCCGCTGCTCCACCGCGAGGGCTATGCGGTTGACTGGGTCGTCGACGGGCGTGACGCCGCGCTGCGTGCCCACGACGACAACTACGACCTGGCGATACTCGACCTCGGTCTGCCG